>CAYOJS010000054.1:5576-9020 GCA_964404345.1 uncultured Methanosarcinales archaeon | reverse complement strand
AAAGGATGATTAACCATGAAAGCGACAATCCTTCAATGCCCCCACTGCAAGAGCTACGCTCTCAGTGAAGGCTGCCCTTGTGGAGGAAAAAGGGTCTCTCCAAGACCGCCTAAGTATTCTCCAGAAGACAAGTACGGCCACTATCGGCGCTTAGCCAAACGATCAGATGGCAAATTTTAAATACCCCTTCTAACTTCGAGTGTTTATGACCAACCCTACTGAAGACCTTACCGATGAACAGCCCAATGCCCCTTCTGACCCAGCCCAGCTCGAACTGGGCGGCAACATCACCTTAGTCGGATTCAAAGAACTTGAAATCGGCGAACTGATCGTCGTCAAAAAGATCGTTGGCAGCTACGCCCGAAAAATGTCAGACACCTCTGCTAACTTTGAAAACCTCACCGTGACCCTTAAGACAGTACACAAAACTCCTAAATCTGAGAAATACGAGGTCCATGCCCGATACCTGGACAATGGCCAGTTATATGCCGGAGAAGCTATTGAACGCAATCTTTTCATGGCTTTGGACGAATGCTTACGCCGAGTTTTAGATACCAAAGAACACAAAGAAAAAGCGCAGCACGAACAACACAAATCCCACCTAGGACAGAAAGAATAAGGCTTTTAGAATAAGACTTTTTTAGAATAAGACTTTTTTAGAATAAGACTTTTTTAGAATAAGACTTTTTTAGAATAAGTTTTTATTTATACCCTTTATTTTTTAGACTTTTCTTCCTTACCTTCTTTTTTAGGAACTGATTTCGGGCTTTCTTTAGAAACTTCCTTTGCTTCTTCTTTAGGAGCCTCTTTACTCGTGCCGGTAATCTTGGAAGCAATCTTCTCTGCCAAGCCACCCTGCTTTTCCTCTTTTACCGACTTGGCGGCTTCCTTGTACTCCACTCCTTCCAATTCAACCTTGACCACATCCATGGTCTTTCCTTTCTTATCCTTCACTGAGGTTTTGAATGCAGAAACCTTTACTTTATGCAAGGGATTACGGATGCCACGCTCCCACAACTTTTTATTGAGCTCAGGACCAATTCGAACGACTTTCACCTTCATGTGCTTCTGAATGAAGATTCGCAAAGTAGAAACAGCCTTTTTCGCACGATAATATTTCGGTGTATTGATGAAACCCCTACGCAAAGGGATGATGTATGAACGCTTTTCTTCTGTCATGAACCCTCTCACCCTATACTTTCGTCTTAATACGTCTCCAACTGCGCTTAGTAGCTGTATGGCGGCCAGGATGCACTCTTCTGCCCTTCCCATACATCTTAGGAACAGTCCAGAAAGGAGCCCATCGTGTTTGGAAACCGCGTTTGATCAAGCGCAATTTTCGAGCTAAATGCTTGTATCGGGCCATTACGCTTCCCTCTTGCCAGCTGCTGCTTCTAAATAAGAAACGCCTTTTTGCGTGATCGTACGACCCTTATGAATTCCTTTTTGCTGATTCTTAACCAACTGAGCCTGCTCAAGCTGCTGTAATAAGGTACGTGTTACCTTGCCAGAACCCTTAAAGAACTTTTCCGGCTCAACGCCTCTGTTTTTCTTGCCCCCGAACTTTCTGCGTAACTTAGAAACACCTACAGGACCCAAGCGCTGAACCTTTTTAAGCATGGAAGCCGCTCGCAAATACCACCAGTCCTCTTGTGCGGGAGGGCGCTCTTTGTGCATGCCTGTCTTTACAAAAGCCGCCCAGGAAGGCATTTTAAGCTCTTGCTTAAGCTTCTGACTTAGCGCCTTGATCAAATCCCCTTGAGGAACATCGTATCTCATCATAAACCTCGTTAACGGCACAAAACCCCATCCTCTTTATAAAGCTTTCTGCCGACGGTCTGCCTATTTTTTAAATCCTTTTGAGGCTTGGATTTAGAAAATTTTATAAAGGAGTGCTACCAAAAAAGAACTAGAAAGAGGTGTATTGAATGCGTACTTTGGGCAAGAAAGGAGACTTAAGCCTTAGCGTCAATGCCATTGTCGTTCTGATCCTTGCGATTGTTCTGCTCGCTTTCGGACTCAGCTTCATCACGAAATTACTCAGCAAAGGAGAAAGCAGCCTAGAAGGACTCTTTCCCAGCCCTGAAGTGCAAGCCACCTCGTCCAAACCCATTGCTATGCCCGACTCCATCTTGGTTAAACCAGGCACAACCACTAAAATGTCTGTGAACGTACTTAATACACTTTCAACGCCCATTCCTGTTGGATCGGCCCTAAAGATTACAGGGTCTAATTGTCCTAATGCAGAAGATGTAGATTACGTGAGCGGAACCTTGCCTGCCTTGAACCCTGGCGAAACAGGCACCTTGAAATTACTCATCAATGGAAAACCCAGCTATAAGGATAATGTCATCTGCATAGTTACCATTGGAACTGCGCCTAATCAGCTATCCAGTTCCTTCTTCCTCACGACGAAGGGAAGCATTTAGAGGTTACCACCATGGCCATGAAAAAAAAGAGACTCACGCGGCAAGAAGAATTCGACATCATGAAGCTTGTCTTAGATAAATTCTTATGGCTGGGCGTGGGCATCATTGCGTATGGATTCTACCGCATGATTACGTATACGGACAGCCTCAGCCAAGGCCTTGCGATTTTGCTAGCTGGAGCGATCATCCTCATCATCTTGATGATTTTGATTGTTCGAGAATACGAGTACGAAGCCTAAATTCTTTAGTAAGTTTTATATATCCCTGGCACGAGAAAGAATTATGCACAAAAAAGCCATGGAGCTTCAAGTCAACACCTTGGTTGTCTTAATCCTTAGCATCGTCATCTTTGGAGGAGGGATTGCGATCTTCTACAAAGCCTTTGCCAAAGGGCAAGAACAAGCTTTTTACCTAGACCAGGCCACGCAAGCTGAGATTGATAACTCCCTCGATAATGGTGACTTGATTTTCATCCCCCGCAGCTCCCGCACGGTTGGAAACGGCAATTCAGCTGACTTTGGCATTGGCGTCACCAATGAAGACCCTGATGGTGACGAGCATGAATATACTGTTACTGTTAACTATGCCACTTCAGACCCAAGCGGCCCCCCTCCTAATTGGGTTCCTTGGTTAACCCCTCCCTTCCAAACCAATGTTAATATAAAACACAATGAACATTACACCTTCAAACAACGCATTACCCCAAAAGGAGCCAAGAGGGCGACGTATGTTTTCAACGTGGCTGTCTGTACTTCTGGAACTGGAGAAGTAGGTTCTTCTTTTTGTCCAGGAAATCAGTTATATGGATCCATCCAGAAGATTTACTTAACGGTTGGCTGACACAAGGTCTTTCAACACTTTCTTGGGATTCTTAGCGGTTGTTACTCCTGATGCTAACAAGACGCCGGCGGCCCCTAATTGACTCGCAACTTTTACATCCTTGCCTGTATGAACACCGGCACCGACGAGAATTTTCTCTTTTTTACCAATTCGTTTGACAATGTCTTTGATGACG
>CAYOJS010000054.1:0-5545 GCA_964404345.1 uncultured Methanosarcinales archaeon | reverse complement strand
TGGTTCAGCTTCACTCACTGAAACCGTTCCGCCGATTAATTCAGGCGGCTCGACGGCAATGAAATCAGGCTTTAATGCTGATAAAGCCTGTCCCATCAAAGGGTCGTTGGCACACAACACAACTTTTAAGCCGAGCTTTTTAGCCCGTTTAACGCTTTCCTCTAAATCATCCACTTTCAAACGGTGCTCGGAATGATTGAGCAAAGTACCCTTGGCACCGGCTGCTTTAATGGCTTCGGCCGTGACAAAACCGGTGAATTTACCATACGAGACAGTGTCTATATGTTGGGTATAAACTGGGATTTTAACCGCCTTTACGACCGCTTGAAGGTCTGTAGGCTGAACAGCAATACGAATGTCTGCCTTGGCTGTTTTAGCCACCTGCTGACAGATTTTCGCCAGTTTAATCGCATTTTTACCTGTAGCCTGCTCGTACGTCTTGAAGTTGATTATGATCACTGGGCGCATGCTATTTCCACGAAGAAAGGCTATAAAAAGCTTGTTAATGTGCACGCTTGGTAAGGGCATTGCGGATTTCCTGAATTCGGTTCTCGTCTAAGGTGTCATCCTTATTGGAGATTTTCGTTGTTGGAGCTGAACCCCAACCTTCCTGGTTGCCCATTCGTGGCGCCTTAGAAACCTTGGCGCTGCAATCCGCGCAGTACTTTTTACCATCGGCGTCATCAATGCATCCGTCGCAGATCTTGGCTCCACACCAATTACACAGGCTGCCGAGCGGCTCGCCATGCGCACTGCACTTCATAACCCCTCTCTAGGGAATACTTATACTTAAAGTTTTCGACGTTTCCGATAGAGAAAACCTTGTATAAACGCCTACGTTGAATTACTAAAAACAGCCTTCTTCTTTTGCTGCTTGGTAGTCTTCGGATCCTACCTGAGTTTTCCAATACGTTTGCTTGTGGCCTAAACTCCCAAAGTGAGCGACTTGACTATCTGCTTCTGTTTCTGTTAAAGGAGCTTTCACAATCCAAGGATTACCACTTTCGCCTTGGCGCATGACGGCCCAACATTTGCTTTCTAGATCTGTACTCATTTTTCGCCTTTGGTTTGAATTCTATACAAAAATATCATTGCAATGACTACCATTCCCAAGTTAAACCACTGACCTGTGCTTAAACCCCAGAACAAAGGGTCTTCTCTGAAGAAGGTGATGAGGAAGCGCAAGGCTCCATATAAGAGGACAAAGGACCAGAACAGCACTCCTTTTTCCCGTTTTCTTTTCTTTTTCATCCAGTAGAGGATGCCAAAGATGACCAGGTTTTTAGCGGCTTCATACAATTGGGAGGGGTGACGGCAGCCTTCTGGCAAATCCAAGATATATGTGTTTTTAGAGTAATCCACGCACCACGAGACATTCGTTAAGGTACCCCACAATTCGCCATTGACAAAGTTCGCGATTCTTCCTAGAAACAAACCTAAAAGAGCTGGGAAGATGAGAAGATCGGCCAATTCGTAAAACTCCACTTTGCGTTTTCGACAAAACCAGATGGTTGCGATCACGACCCCGATTAGGCCGCCATGAAATGACATGCCGCCATGCCAAACCATGAACACTTCCAAAGGCTTTTGCCAAAGCAAGGAAGTGGCATAAAACACAAAATAGCCCAACCTTGCGCCAATGATCAAACCCAACAATAAGTAAGTAAGTAGAATATCTGGGGATTCACCTGCAAAGTTTTGCACCCACTTTTTCTTTGCTGCTTGAATCAACACGTAATAAGCAGCCAAGAAACCAATCAGATACATGATCCCATAATAACGGACTTCAAAGGGACCTAGATGAAATAAAATCGGGTTCAGTGTGTGGTAAAACATAGTTAGAGGGGATTTAACTCTTATTTAAGTGCTTTGTTTTTAATAGAAATTCGCGCTCTTTTTTCTTTAGAGGGTAAGGATCATAAACCAGGTCGTCGTCAAACATAATAAGCGATTCCACGTTTCGGATGTTCTCTGTGAACGTGTTTCTTAGCCGAGAAAGCTCTTCTTGAAGCTGTTCGTGCCCTTCCACTTCTAGTGTTATCTCGAAGTTCCATTCACCGACCGTCTCAATGGCAAGTATCATAAACGGGTTTTCCTGGATGTAGTTAAACAACTTTTTTCTTGAGTTTTCGTTCATGTTCTCTAAAAACAAGAGGAGCCTGTAGCTCTGCATCCCATAGTTTTTTGATCTTACGTGCGGCGTATAACCCTGTATAATTTTCCTCTTTTCAAGATCCCTTATCCTAAATGCAAGAGTGCTTGCTGGCTTCTTAAGAATCTGCGCTAATTCCAGGATGGGCATTCGAGCTTGGGTTGAAAGAATGGACAAGATACTGCTGTCGAGGTTATCTATGGTTTCTGATGCAGGCTCCTCACTGAATAAGGGAAATTTGAAAATGGGTTTTTTATTCTTATCTAGGTAACTTCTTTTACTTTGTCGAAGCTCCGAGCGAATGGCTATTGCATTGTCGGTTAAGTTCTTGCTGTATCGGTTGAGAATTTGGTAATATAACTGGTTGAATTGAAAGACGCTTTTGCACATCACGCCGAAAGCCAAGTCAAACTTTCCGCCGAGCAGTGCGATCCAATACAATTCATGAATTTTTTTTAAGTAGCTTAGCATTTCTTTTTTTATGGATTCATTGACATTCTGGAATCGACTGAAAACCCCGAATCCAGTGTAACCTAATTTGCTAAAATTGACTAGGGTTGTGTACCCTAAGAAGATGTGCCTTTTTTCAAGTCTTCTCACTCTGTACATGACTGCCTCCTTGGAAAGTCCTGTGGTTTTCCCGAGCTTCTGGAAGGTGGCTCTCGCGTCTAAGTCCAGGGCGGCTATGATTTTTCGGTCTTTAATATCTAAGTTCATTTTATTGCTTTACACAATAAAAGTATATAAATATTGCTATAAACAAAATATTTATAAATTAAGTTTAATATATAACAGCAGCTTTCCATTGAGCATGACACGAACTAAAAAAACCTTTTGGACCCTTTCTTGCCTTGTTCTAGCCCTTTTGCTCCTCCTAAACTGCTCTTGTCAACAACAGGAAAAAACCATTAAACTAGGTTATTTCGGACCCCTGACAGGAGATGCAGCTAGCATTGGTCCTCCTGGAGTGGCTGGCGCACAACTGGCTATTCAGGAGATTAATAACGCTGGAGGGATTTTGGGCAAGAAACTTGTACTGGTTGTAGAAGATGATGCCTGCTCTTCCAAGAGCGTCGAAGCCATGAACAAACTCGTGCATTTTGACCATGTGTTGGCTGTTTCAGGCCCTGATTGCGGTTCAGCTGCCGGGCCCGCCTTGCCCATTGCCCAAGAAGCCCAAGTGCCTGTTGTCATCCGCTGGGCCTCTGCACCTGACTTGACCCGGGTAGGAGACTACATATTCAGAATTTTTCCCTCTGACCTATTTCAAGGGACGTATGCAGCCGAATATGCATTCAACAAATTAGGGAAAAGAAAAGTAGCTGTGCTTTACGTAAAGAACGACTACGGGCAAGGACTTCGCGACGTCTTTGTCAAGCGTTTTACTGAACTTGGAGGAAAAATCGTATTTGATGAATCCCATAATCAAGAAGACACCGATGTACGAACTTCCTTACTCAAAGCCAAAGAAACAGAACCGGACTTGGCCTACATGCCCACGTACCGCGCTGTTGGCCGAGTTGCTCTACAGCAGATGAAAGAACTTAGCTTCAATGTTTCTGTCCTTGCGGGAGATGCTTTTGATACTGATGAAGTTATCCAAGCGCCCGAAGCAGAAGGTGTTCTCTACCCAACTGCTGTTACGGGTAACCCAGACTGGTTCAAACAAAAGGTTTTCCAATTAACCGGTATAGAAGAAAATCATATCACAGCATCGATAGCGTATGACTCTATTTGGGTGATTGCCGAAGCCATAAAACGTGCGGGCAGTCTGGACCGTGCAAAGATCCGAGACGCACTGGCCAAGACCTCCCATAGAGGAGTCTCTGCCCCCCTCATCGAGTTAGATGAAAATAGAGACATGAAAGGTGCCACCTATGAGATGCGGATGATTCAGAAGGGGAAGTCTGTTGTTTATGAAAGTTAACATTATTTAAACGCTTTCAATAAGCGCTCCTTGAAGATGTCTTTTTCCAAGTAACCCACAATCCGATCCACTTCTTTACCGTCCTTTAAAACAATAAAAGTAGGGATTCCCATGACTGCGAACTTACCGGGGATGTCGGGATGGTCGTCGACGTTTACGCTGAAAAAATGAATGTCCTTTATTTCATCGCTTAATGCTTCAAAAACAGGTTTGCTCATCTTACAGGGGCCGCACCAAACTGCCCAGAAGTCAACGATGGCTTTCCCTTTTTTTGTTTCTGCATCAAAATCACCCTTCGTTAGTTCTTTTACGCTCACGACCCTCACCTCGCGTATCTTTGATTAGGTATTTGGGTTCATCAATGGTTATGAGCTCATCGGTTTCATCCACTAATTTTTGACTGCACGTCTTCTTGAAGGACATGGCTTCCACGCGACAGCCAAAAGCTCCCTGTAAGTATCGAACGAGATCGACAAAATCCCCATCCCCTGTGACTAAAACAATGACATCCACCTTGGGCGCCAGGCGCAGGGCGTCCATGGCGATTCCTACGTCCCAATCCCCTTTCTTAGCACCGCCTAGAAATACTTGTAGGTCCTTGGCCTTGACTTCAAAACCAATCCGCTCCAATGCTTGGTGGAAGCCGGATTCTCCTTCCATGTCGGCATTGATTACATACGCTAAAGCACGGACCAATTGCCGGCCGGCCACGGCTGTCTTCAGAATGTTTGTGAAATTGACTTTTTGATGATACAACTGCTTCGCACTGTAATACATGTTTTGTATGTCTACCAAAACAGCCACGCGTTGATCCTTATGCTTTACACCCATTCATTTCACCCGTGTTAGGCCTTGGGCCATTTTTTCTTTTTAGGTTTCCTTAAACAACGACATCTTCCGAAACCCTTATTTAAAGCTTCCTGTTCAGACTTGAAGAAAGCCAGGTTATTCCGTTTGATGTTTTGAATGTACTTGCATGTGGAGCGATGGAAGCGCTTGCTTTTCAACGAAATGACAAAACCTTCCTTCCATTCCTTTTTCCACGAGAAGGCTTCGGGCTCTTCGACTGGTTCTTCCAGCCGGACTCGCTGGAGGTGAAGCTTTGGCTTTGCTTTTTCAAAGCCCTTTAAAAGCGTTTTGGCTTTCTTCTTGGCCTCTCCCTTGGGCAGGCGAGGCTTCCTCAAGGCTTCCTTATGGAACAAGGCATTACAAGACTTGCATAAGTAAAGAACTTTACTGTTGCCCCGAACATCTCCCTTACAAACCGGACAACCCTGTGCGATCAGCTCGACCTGCATGCTGTACCGACGGGAAAGCGTGTTTAAATAGTTTGTGTAGCCTATTAACAAAAATTTCGTGGGTTTAAAGTTTCGCGTGCTAGCACGAAATTTTTGGAAGTGCTCAAAATCCTGGATTTTGGCACGCCAAAATGCCGGCATTTTGGAAGTCCCAAAAATCCGCCGCTC
>CAYOJS010000053.1:0-9051 GCA_964404345.1 uncultured Methanosarcinales archaeon | reverse complement strand
AACTGTGACGAGCAAAATGATGCTTGAAATGACGGTATCCAATACGAAGAAATAGGTACCTCTCTTGTTCATTCTCTCTTTCATTGAATGTGCTTTATAAATATTTTTAGAATGACAAGCGTTTCCCATCGATCGAGATTTTAGGCCTTCGTAAGACTTGATCGAGATGAATTTTGGCCTTGATGGGGCCTCCAAACCAGGAGTTGCTGCCGATAGCGAAATGGCAGGTATCAATTGTTTTTTCATCCACTACGGTACAGCCGATGACCTTGGCCTCTTCATTGATTCCAATGCCCAGTTCGCCGATCTTGACGACGTGAGGATTTTTCGATTGGAGTTTGGCCCATTGCAGGGTTTCTCTCAGGTCTGCGGCCTCTGCATTGCCTTCAATCTGAGCGACATTGCTTTCCCGAATGGACAATGTGATGGGATCCCGGACCAATTTGGAACCTTCTTTGGTACGGTAAGAGCCATCGATTACAATCGTACCCTCCACTCCCAACAAGGTGGGGGGCAGGTAGACTTCTCCCGCGGGCAAGTTGCCCCCTTCTCCTGGATTGCGGTAAATGCCTGAATTAATGATGGATTTCATCCCTTTCACGTTCAGCTTTAGATCGGTTCCTGAAGGAGAAGTGATTGATATTTCTTCTGCCCCATTTAGGAGTTGGGTTACTTTATCTGCACGCTGTACCATCTCCTTGTAGTTTGCAGAGTACACTCTTAGCAAATGTGGAAGATGTTGGGCTGTGAGCGTCGATAAATTACTGCTACTGGCAAAGCGATGTCCATGTTGCTTGCAGTAAGAGCGAAAACTGAGCAATTCATCCATACGCCCCATCTTCTGAGATACGTTCACCAAAATAACAGATTGATCGGGGAGCTTTTTGATGACCTTTGTTAGTTCATTGTCAACCCCCCCATATGGCGTGATGGACTTGTAAAACACTTCATAGTTAATGCCCAACTCTTTTACAGCCTCTTCGTATTTCTGAGCAAGGGTCTGGGCAATAGGACTTCCGTCTCGTCCATGATCTCCGATGATCAGCACTTTTTCATTTTGAACGTTCAGGTTATTTCTTAGAATCCTACGGAAAACATTCGTGTCCAGCTCGTCGGCGTTTATCACGTTACTGCCTCTATCCATGGATGGCCCCCGCCTATAAACCTTTCGGTACTCCCTAAGACCTGAAAGACAGGTTTATAAACTTCTTCTTGATTTCGAGACCATGCCTGCCTATGATGAGCAAATCGTTGAACTTGAAAAAGAACTCTCCACTACTAAATATAATAAGGCCACGCAGCACCACATTGGCCTGGTTAAGGCCAAACTAGCCAAGCTTAAGGAAAAACAAGAGAAGAGGGGGTCTGGCGGGAAAAAAGGCGAAGGCTACTCGGTCCGAAAGACGGGCGATGGAACGGTGTTGCTGCTTGGCTTTCCATCGGTTGGAAAAAGCACGCTTTTGAACCAGCTAACTGGGGCACACTCTGAAGTGGGGGCGTATGACTTTACCACGTTGGATGTGGTTCCAGGGGTTATGGAATACAATCACGCCTGCATCCAAATTTTGGATGTGCCTGGCATTGTACGCGGCGCTGCTTCTGGTCGAGGAAGAGGTAGAGAAGTATTGTCTGTCATGCGCAATGCTGATCTCTGTTTGATGGTTTTAGATGTGAACCATCCTGAGCACTTAGCTGTTCTTCAAAAGGAAGTGTATGACAGCGGCATACGACTCAATCAGCGAAAGCCAGACGTTAGAATAAAAAGAACTAGTAAGGACGGCATCCGTGTTGGCGCGACTCTACGATTGACTAGGCTTAACCGGGAAATCATTCAATCCATCCTCAAAGAATTTCGGATTAACAATGCAGATGTTCTTATTCGAGACGACATCTCAGATGACCAACTTATCGACTGCATTGAAGACAATAAAAAATACTTACATGGCCTGGTTGTTCTTAACAAAGCCGACATGGCCAGCCATGAAACCGTAGATAAGGTTATGAAAGAAACCCATGCTGATTTAGCTATTTCAGCCGAAACTGGCTCCAACATCGCTCCCTTGCGAGAACTCATCTTCCGGAAACTGCGGTTTATCCGCATCTACATGAAAGAACCTGGAAAAGAAGCGGATATGAAAGTTCCCATGATCATGTTTGAAGGCAGCAGCATCCATACGATCTGCGAGAAATTACACCGCGACTTCATTAAAAAGTTCAAGTATGCGAAAGTGACTGGGCCCAGCAGCCGGTTTCCGGGACAGAAGCTGAGTTTGAAACACCTGTTGAAGGATGGAGATATTATCGAACTGCATTTGAAGTAAAATGGTTATCCTCTTTGAACCTTGTATCGTAACCTTATAATGTTTCTAGATATTTTTTTAGCTCCTGAAAATTTTAATTTTACCTGAAACTTTCCTTCTAGAAGAGGAATGCCTCGTCCTATTATTATAGGTTCAACGTCTAGGATTATTTCATCTATTAAATCTTGTTGTAGGAAGCCGTTATTTGTCTTTCCTCCCCCACCTATTAGAAACTTAGAAAACCCTTTTGATCTGAGAACACGAATAGCTTCTTTAGGTGAGTGCGCTAGGTAGATATTTTTCCCTTTTACGTTTAACTTTTTCTTTGTCAGAACCACTATTGTCGGATACCCTAATTTTTCAAACTCTCCTGCCTGTTGCATAAGCTTGTAGGTGCGATATCCTATGATGCTATTCCCAAATTTTTTAACAATCTTAGAGCATTCTTTCCATGTTTCTTTAGACCAAGGAGTCTCATCTTTAGGGCCGGCAATTAGGCCATTTATACTTATTATCATGTAAAGCGTGGTAGCCATATTCCTAATAGAGCCTCCTTATTAATAAATATTTCTTAAAGAATTATACAGTCACTTTTCGGATCTTCTTGATCTTGAACTTGATCTTTTGTTGTAAGTTGAGATCAGTCCATGTGCCTGCGAATGGATAGCCGTAAAGTTTACCCATCTTGACGAGCTTGGGGAAAAGGTCACTTTCAAGCATCGCGAAGCCTTCTGGAATGAGCTCGAGGACTTCAGGCTCCAAGATGTAAAGGCCTGCATTGATCAAGTTGCTGGGAACGTTTGCAACATTGGGTTTTTCAGTGAACGACATGACCTGGTTGCCATTCAAGACGACAACGCCATAATCGGAAGGATCGGACAATGTGGTGATGGCCATGGTGGTAAGACCGCTGCTTTCGGTGTGGAAGCGGTACATGTCGTTCAAGTCGATGTCTTTGATTTCATCGCCATTCATCAAAATAAAGGTTTCATGCAATAGGTTTTTCATTTGACGCAAAGGGCCGGCTGTTCCTAAGGGCTGCTTTTCCTTGACGTATTGGATGTTGACTTCAAAGCGCTTTCCTTCTTCAAAGTACTTTTCAATGGAAGCACTGTTGTCGCCAATCAATAGGTAGATGTCCTTGATGCCGTATTTTTTGAGCAACTCAACGTTGTACTCTAGGATGGGCTTTTCCTTGAAGCGCATCATGCACTTGGGGACGCTTTCATTGCCTAATTGCAAGCCTTTGCCGCCTGCCAGGATGAAGGCTTTGGTGGGCTTGTGGGTGCCTAAGGCCTTTGTGATCAGAAGCTCTACTGCATGACTGCGATTCTTAATTTTACTGCCGTCGATGCTTTGATCGACTTTTTCCAGAAGGTCTTTTTCAATCGTGAGTGTGACGCGCTCTTTCATTGATTTACGCAATTCTGAACCCATTTATAAACTTTTTGTTTTCGTATGATGAAGTGTGAATGGGTGAAAATATTTATAAATAGTAGAGTCTTTGCTCTTATTAACATTAGACATTAGGGGGATTTATGTCGAGAACTACACGAGCGAAAGTTCGAACCAAAAAAAATTCGAATGAATGGGAAAGCACTTAATCTATTAACATACCTGTTAAGTAGAATATACTGCATTCTTTAACTTTGACTCTTACTCGTTGTCCAAATAGGTTTTTCTTTGTGTGAATGGCAATGGGGATGTAACTATCGTTTCGAGCCACCCAATTTTTATGATTCTGCTCGTTTACAAACGCTTCTCCTTGCCAGTTCGACCAGGTTTGCTTTTGCTTTTGATTCCAACGCCTGAATTGAGCGGCTAATTTGGAAGTTCGTGCTTTGGCCAGCTTGGTGTTGAGCAACTTCATCTTTGCTGCCCGTGTATTCGGACGCGGATAAAACTTAGAGATGTTCAAGACGCTTACTTGGGTGTCTTTGATTACCTCTAAGGTTTGCTTGAATTCAGCTTCGGATTCTGTTGGGAAACCGCAAATGACATCTGTTGCTAAAGTTAGGTTAGGTATGGCCTTCCGGAAAGCCTCTATGATGTATATGAACTGCTCTTTTGTGTATTCCCGCTTCATTAACTTTAAGATTCGGTTGGAGCCAGACTGGATGGGGAGGTGCAGGAATTTGAAGACATTCGGATGCTGGAAGACTCGGATGAGGTTTTCTAGGTCTCTTAAGACATGTTCGGGATTGGTCATGCCGATTCGAATGCGGTAGTCGCCCTGAATTTTAAGTAACTCCTTCATTAATTGGGCAAGCGTGGTGCCTTGATCCAAACCATAGGCGCCGGTATCTTCGGAAGTAAACCAGAACTCCCTGACTCCTTCTCTTAAGGAAAGACGGAACTGCTTCACGATTTCAGAGGTGGGATAGGAATACAATGAACCTCTGCTTTGCTTTGTTTTGCAAAAGGTGCAACTTCCGAGACAGCCGGAATTGATCGGAAGGATTTCGATTAAAGGGTTTTTTCTGACTTTGGGTAAGGTGACGCGGGTGGAAGATGTTTTTTCTAACTTGCGAATGAGTTGACCTTTCAAGGTGCCTTGAACGACTTCAGTTACTGACTCTAGATTGGCAACGCCCACGGTGGAGAACTCTTGGAGAACAGGGTTGTTGGGATCTGCTTGAGGAACACAGCCGGCAATGACTTTCAACTTGTCTGTGCGTTTGAGATCGTTTAGAAAACGCTTCTCGCTGCTGTCTTTTACGGTGCAGCTGTTGATCAACATCAAGTCTGCGTCTTGCTCTTCAGCGACCAAGGTGTGGCCGGATTGTTTTAAAAGGCCGGCCATGGTTTCACTGTCTGCCTGGTTATGAGCGCAACCGTAAGTTTTGATGAAGATCTTCGCCATGAAACGATGAGATTCGGAAGGGGTTAAAAAGGTTGTGGGTGCAATATCTCCTTTAGAAAAGATTATAAAGTTGTTGGGATGTTCTCTATTATGGATCTTCAAAATAAAATGGTTGTTATTACGGGCGCAAGCGACGGGATTGGAAAGCAGATTGCTCTTCGTCTTGCCAAAGAAGGTACCCGATTAGCCTTGGTTGCTCGAAACGAAAAAAACTTGAATGAGGTTTGTGAAGAAGCCCAGAAGCTTGGTGTAAAGGACGTTAAGGCCTACTCTTGTGATATTCGGCAAACGGGTAAATTAAAAGAGGTTGCTGAGAAGATCCTTTCTGACTTTGGAAATGTGGATGTTCTGATCAATGGTGCGGGCGTTTGGCAAAAGCTTGATCCTTTAGAAAAGATTTCTGAAGAAACTGTGGATGAAGTGATCCAAACCAATTTAATGGCTTTAATCCACCTGACTCGGTTGTTGTTGCCTAACCTTAAGAGCCGGCCGGAATCGGCCATTATCAATATTTCTTCTAAGTCCGGTGTTGTGGCGCAAGAAGGCCAGGCGATTTATACAGCTAGTAAATATGGGGTTCGCGGATTCACTGAAGTACTCGAAGTTGACCTTAAAAACACTCCAGTGCGAGTTGCTGGCGTGTATCAAAGCGGCACGAACACTAAGATGTTTGAGAAGGCAGGCGATACCCTTCCTCTTGAAAAATTTACCTCCCCTTCTGATCTTGCAGATGTCATTGCCTATATGTTATCCCTGCCTAAAAAGATTTGGCTGTATGAGGTTAGAGTAAAATACTGAATAGGTTATTTTGAGTTCTATTCTTTTTTAAAAAACTCCTCAATCATCCGTTCGTATAATAACGTCGTGCGGAGCTTCCAGTCGGGAGGGAAACAACGGACGTAATTGGACCAAGTGTAGCGTTCGTCTAAGAAGACGACGATGCCGCGATCGATTTCGGAGCGGATGCACCTTCCTGCGCTTTGAAGACACTTGTTGAAAGCCGGGAATAAATATCCATAATCCCAACCCTTTTTGAATTTCTTGTCGAAGTAATCGATTAGGGCTTTTGTTTCAAGGTCTGGCTTTTGCAATGGCAAACCGACGATGACAACACCTTTGAGGAGATCGCCTGGAAGATCAATGCCCTCTCCGAAGCTGCCGGAGATGACGCCTAATAATACAGCGCCGATCTTGTGATAGGATTTGAAGCGTTCGAGCAGGTCATGCTTTTGCTCTTCGGTCATATTGGGGAACTCGCTGAACATGGTTTTATTGCAAGCGGTACTTAAGTATTTGTAGACAGAGTCTTTCAGTTGATAGCTGGGAAAAAAGATGGCACTGTTGCCTGGCACTTTGTCTGTAACCCTTCCTAAAATATGGGCCATCTCCATGTATTGGGTTTCGCTGCGCTGCGTGAACTTCGTGGAGGTTTTCGGAATGACTATATTTAGGCGGTTTTCCTGCGGGAAAGGGCTTTCAAAGGTTTCCTCTTCGGCATCCACTCCAAGCAATTCTTTGTACATATTGGTGGGGGTGAGAGTGCCGGACATGAGCACGTTTCCATACGAACGATCGAGAACAGGAGCGGCAATGAGGCTTGGATCTAGGCAACGATAACTTAAGGTCCACTGCTCTCCTCGAGAGGATTGCTTTTTGCTGAAGATTCTTGTAAAACCTGAGTCTTCTCCCTTCCAAGCTTCCAAGAAACTGGCTACGGAGCCGATGAAGGACTGCTTTTGATCCTCCCGAATTTGGTCACCGATCTGGTTTAATGTTTCTGTAATTTGTTCATAATCGCCAACGGCTTGCATTTTATCCAAGAAATCGTCTTTCTCGATGTAGTGTTCTTCTTCTCCTTGACCGTATTCTTCAAAGATGCGTAAGATCTTTACCATCCAAGTCTCTACGTTTTCATAACCTAATTTTTTTGCTTCCAAAGAAGCACGGCTGAGCACAAAGCTGCTTAGGTAGGCTGAACTGAGGTCTTTCAGACGATTCGGAAGGTTATGCGCTTCATCGATTACTAAGATGCAGTTTTCTAGTTCTTTTTCGATTTTCTTGAAAAAGGCTTCTCGGATTCTCGGATGGAAGGCATAGTAATAGTCCCCTATGATTACATGGGCTTCCTTGGCTGCAAGAACAGAAATTTCATACGGACACAACTTGCATGCGGATGCTTTTTCCATCAATACCGTATTGCTGATCGGGCCGATGCGCTTGATTTCAGTGATTAGATTTCCGGTTGCAGAAGACCATTTCTCGCCTTTCTTTAAGTTGGTGTAGAATTCACACAGATCATCTTCCTTCATCTTTCGACAATACTCATTGAAATCATTGGTATGGAGTTTAGTTACATTGGGCTGTAGGCACATATGTTTTTTGCCGATGATGCTGGAAACGTTTAGGTTTAACTTGTGCTTTTCCTTCATGGTCTTTAGCGTTTCCAGGGCGATTTGGTGTTGGGTGTGCCGGGAAGTGAGGAAAAGAACGGTGAGCTTTTTTTCCAAGGCGATGGTCACGGCGGGAGCGAGACTGGCGGCTGTCTTGCCAAGACCGGTGGGGGCGTGAACGATTAAACTCTTACGAAACAACAAGGCGTCGTAGATTCTTTTTACCAAGCGATCTTGCACTTCGCGCATGTTGGTATGGGGAAAGAGAATGTTGGCAGTAGGAGAAGGCATTCGAAATCGAATGTGGGCTCTCTTTATAGGGTTTGCGCCTAAAGTAAGGGGTTTTTATGCAGGTAGGGGTGTTTTTGGTGTAAACCTGTTGAATTAGGATACTTTTTAAATACTTCAAGGGATATTTTAAGCCTATGCTGTTTGAACTGTTGCTAATAATTGTTGGATTAATCCTTTTAGTCGGCGGTTCAGATAAATTTGTGGAATCTGGTTCTAGAATCGCTAAAAAACTTGGAGTTTCTGACTTTATTATCGGTTTGACTTTGGTTGCTGTAGGAACATCTTTGCCAGAACTGGCTTCTTCTGTTGCTGCTGCGCTAAAAGGCTCTAGCGGATTGATTGTCGGCAACTTGGTAGGAAGCAATATTGCAAATATCGGATTGATTGTTGGCATTTCCGCACTTATCTCTTCAATCAAAACACATGATACTATGCTCAAGAGAGATGGGTATATCATGCTATTTGTGAGCGTAATCTTTACTTTATTAGCACTTAGAGGAGTTATCAATTATATTGGTGGATTGGTCTTATTAATCGTTTATTTCATATATATTTTATTCTTGATTGAAGCCCAAGCGGTGATTAAAAAGAAATTTCATTTTAAAGAATTTGTAGAATATCTGTTAAGATTCAGGTTTATTGGAACTTTGCTGAATCATTCAAGAAGAAATTCAGGGGGAAAATCCGTAAACAAGAAAGGACTCGTAAAGGAATTTATCATCTCAGCAATAGGATTGGCTGCGCTTATCTATGGAGCAGAATTATTCATCAATAATGCTTTATACTTTTCTAATATGCTGGGAGTATCAGATACATTCATAGGATTGGCATTAGTTGCTATAGGCACTTCGCTTCCAGAATTGGCTGTCTCATTGAGTGCGATTAAAAAAGGGTTTAATAAGATTTTTATTGGAAATATACTTGGAAGCAATATTGCAAACATAAGTCTGGTGTTCGGAATCAGCTCCCTTATCAGGCCTGTGCAGGTTGCAATTTCTTCTGTTTATTATTTAATTCCTACAATGCTGTTTTTTTCAGTTTTGTTTTTGATATTTATCAGAAATGAATGGAAAATAAACAGAAAACAAGGAGTGGTGTTATTGGTCATGTACATTCTATTCTTGTTGTTTATGGGCTTCAAAGGTGTTTAATCATCTGAAGTTAAAATATGGAACTTTCCATAAAAAATTGTATAATTCCGAAATTA
>CAYOJS010000052.1:3305-9055 GCA_964404345.1 uncultured Methanosarcinales archaeon | reverse complement strand
GCTGTGAGGAAAAACCTACTGAGACCTGCACCAAACCTAAGTGCGCGGGAGCTTATGAAACAGGAGCCGATGACGATAATGGATGCCCCATTTACAGGTGTCCAGAAGAAATCAAACCTAGATGGACCCAACGAATGTTTGGCTGGTTCGGCAGGATATTCAGGTGAACATTTTATAGAACTCTTTTTTATTTCTTTAGCGCATCTAGTTTTTTTTCCATTCGATCCAATCGCTTTTTCATGTCTTCCCACATATCCAAAACAATCTCATGCGGCGGTTTAGGACGGAATTCCTCGGGGATGGGCTTGCGGTGCACTAAGAACTCGACAATTTTTTTATCCTTCAACTTGTAATATTTCTTACCTTCCTGCCAATGACCCTCCACAAGGCCAATCTCTTCCAGTAAATTCAGGTGAAAATCAATGGTTTGAGGCTTTTTTTTTAGTTCTTCGGCCAGCTCAGAGAGGTATTTTTCCTTCTTGACCAAGCACAATAACAACGCTCGACGGACGTCGCTCGCCAAGGCCTTGTGGACGATCTCGTCGAATAAATGAGGGGGAAGAGACATGCCTATAGAGATTCTATTATCCTATAAAAATCTGGTGTTTCTGTTTCTATAGAAAAGTCGAAACATTTATATATGGCGTCATCTTCCATTATTATAGAAAAGTCGAAACAACGGCTTTTCTGGAGAACAAAATGAAACAAAATTTTATCCCACCAGCAGCTGTTTGTCTACCAACGCTTGCTCTTCTGGGTGACCAAACGAATCGAAACATGAACCCATCAGACCTTCTCAAAGAAGCAGAGGGATGGAAAGCGGAACAAGACAAATATCTCAACAGAGCAAGAGCTGCCCAAGAAGTAGGCGCACATGTAGCTGTGCTTATGTATTACAGGAGCGCAGCTGACGTTGCCTGGAATGACCTTAATAAGTCCTGGTACACTGCCGCAGAAGAATCCCTCACTGACATAGTACAGGAAACAGCAGCATACGCTGCAAGGCTCAAGAAACCAGAAGACCGTCAAGCAGTACACGACTGGGCAAGCTGTATTGCCACATGCACCCTCAAGGATGAAGAACTTGGTGCGAGAATTAACTCTCTGCTAGACGAAAAAAGAGGTGAAACCGATGCCACCGCCTAGGCCCCATGAATCCTTAGACGAACAAGAACACAGACCCTTACCACACGAACGACAGGAACCACACCCTCATGAGCCCACACATCGTGAGATCCTGGAGAAACTAGAAGAGATCTTAACTCACCTCAAGCAACACTAAACACTTTTTTTATTATTCAACCAAAAATGCTCGCGAACCAACCCCAAACACGCTGCCAGAAAGGCTTCGGGTTTTCTTTCTTTTCCTGAATTGATTCTGGCGCTGGAACAGACGAAACCTCTTCGGCTGGATTTTCAACGGGTTGCCCAACCTGCTTCGGACCCGGCGTTTCAACGAGCTGTGGCTTTACTGACTCACAGACAGCCCCCAGGTCCAAACTCTTAATCCTGCAATTCAAACTCTTACAGTTCTTAGCACAATAGTCGCTTGCTTCGCCAAACAGGCCCTTTTCTGAATGACAACCCTCGGCAACCTGTTTTTCTGCATCATCCAGACAAAACCAGGTTGCCCCATCAAACAAACTCTCCCGCGGGATACAAGCTCCATCCTTACACCCATTTAGACACCTGAAACGCAGAAGATCAGGCTTTCCATTATTACACAGACCTTCAACAACGATGTCGCTAGCCGTTTGACATATATCTTGCACCGAGTGCATTTTACCCGCAGAGTCTACCCCTGAAACCGCACCCTTTGTATACGGATCAAAACCGTCGGAATCTTGACACGACGCTGTTGAAACCGACTCCTGCGGCGTTTGCGCCGGTGCTTGTGTGAGCTGAGAAAGCTGCAGAGTACACGGACCCAAACCCGGATAATCCATTGTCAATTCTTCGGCTGCAGCACTTGGCCTGAGGTATTCGATCAACACCCCATAATCCGTGGCCCCATACGCCTGCCTAGAACCCCCCACCGAATACAAGTCAAATGGAGGGAAGCTGGTTGGCGTGCGTAAAACTCCATTCCTGTAATATTTTATACCTCCCACACTTACTTGACCATTCTTTGTTGAAAGCGTGAATTCTAATGATTCAGGTCCTTTTGAGTCCCTGAAATTCCGATCCAGTGTGGAAAGACTGGCCGTGATGCTGCCACTAGCGCCCCCAGGATTTGCCCCGATATCCAATATTCCACCGCCTCGCACGATCACATTGGCCACGCCGCCATCAATCGCTCCACTTCCATCTAGGTCTAAAGACAATGGGTAAGGCCCCTTAGCTGTTGAAGCACTGCTCATCACAAATCCTTTAAACGTAGAACCCCCCACAACTAACTGAAAGGTGCCTAATACTACATTCGGATCCAAGCCATTTACAGGAGAAAAGATAACGGACAAAGGCCCTGAAGCTAAGTCCCTAAAAGATAATACATGATTTGCTGCATCGGCACTTTCGTATTCCAACACATGCGAAGAACCTACTACGCCACCGCCCGTTACAAGAAAGGTGTCCCGCGCACCGATATTAAACGCATCCTCCGGCGTTGGACCGGCTAGCAGAGCGTCAAAGCCAGAAACTTCCTGCGTGATGAGGTCCCTGTTGTCGCGACCATAACGCAAGGTGCCGCCGGAAACCTGCACCAACGGAACTACGTATCGGACATTATTCCGATTCACAAACCCCAACCAATACGCATCGTCTGAACGAGCTGTGATCTTTATAATCGAAGAACCCGGACAAGCCGTCGGATTATAAGCTAGGGTGCTTATCATCAACAGCAAGAATAGCACAAGCCACACCCATTTCATAACCTCGAGAAAGTGTTGTGATTATATATAGTTACTGATTGCCTGCTTTTTTCATACTACGCCCTCACACGATGTCACAAAGTTTAAATAGATTCGAACGGCTAGCGGTTTCATGAAAGCCCTACACGTTATTCCTTTTCTTATTTTACTCACGCTGCCACTTTCTCTTAGCATCCCCTCCTACGAAGGATACGTCACGGACCAAGCCCACTTGTTTTCTGCTGCTGAAAAGGCTGAACTGGAACAGATCTTGACTCAGATTGAACACAATGCAACGGCTGAAGTGGCGGTTGTGACTGTGGAAAGCCTGGAAGGCCTTGCGGTCGAAGATTATTCCATTAAACTCGCCGAACAATGGAAAGTCGGCAAGAAAGATGTTGATAATGGGCTTATCGTATTAATTGCGCCCAATGAACGAAAATACCGAATTGAAGTCGGCTATGGCCTTGAAGGGACTCTTCCTGACAGCTTGACAGGAAGACTTGGCCGCAAGATTCTAGTGCCTGCCTTTAAAGAACAAAAGTACGGCGAAGGAGTTATTGAATTGGTAAAAACCCTGCAAGGCTACTTAGAGAACAACCCCGAGATTATTTCTCGACATGAACTCAGCACGTTTAACGTTGTGATTATGTGGCTGATTGTGATCACATTCATTGTTGCATTTGGCCTCATCTTTTTTTATGGCATTAAACACAGCGCCCATAAAGGAAAAGGCGGCAATGGATTGGGTGGGGTTTTCTTTGGCGGCGGACGAGGCGGCTCTGGCGGAGGCGGATTCGGAGGATTTAGCGGTGGCAGCTTCGGCGGAGGAGGCAGCGGAGGAAACTGGTAACGATGGCAGAACTCCAAAAAAAAGACATCTGGATCCTCATCCTTAGCATCAACCTCGTCACCTTCTTCTTTATCGCCATCATCGGACTCTTCGCCTTCCTCTTACTCTATAACGCCTTCCATGCGAACCTTGCCGGAAAAGCCACCTTTCAATGCTCTTCTTTATCTCCTTGCTATTGCGGCGAAAAAAACGCTTGCCCAGCTTATCAATCTTGCGTGTGCCCTCCTAACCGACTCTGTCGATGCCAAACCCAAACAGCTACAGACACGATCTTTGAAGATGGAAATAACGGAAGATGGTGACCTTATACTTCTTAACTATTCTATAATGAAAAAGAATATAGAGGACTTTGAATAACCCCATAAAAATAGTTCAAAGTCCTAATAGATGGCTTTGAAAAAATGATAAAAATAAGGATATTCAAAGCCCTCTATAAATGTCCCGGCACTCCCATTTTAATAGGGGATGCAATTCTTGAATGAGGTGTATTTATGAAACAAACCATGAACCTATCCATTGCTATTTTGGCTCTAGCAGTAGCTCTTATCACGTTAAGCCAATATGTTCCTTCTGTAACTGCTAGAACTTCTTATCTAGATACAAATCCACTTGGAAATACCAGCGGATGTGGAAATTCGGCTAACTGCTCTGTATCCTGCCCACGAGGCTGGACCTGCACTGGAGCTACGCCTGCAGGATGCGGAGGCAACTGCACCCTCAACACAACTGGATGCGGATACAACAACCCATTGTGCTCAACCAACTGTCCAACCGGATACTTTTGCTCTGGCTACAGCATTGGCGCCTGCGAAGGCACTTGCCGCCTTAACACAACTGGCTGTGGACGCGGCAATGGCTGCCAAGCCTGCGGCCCCTTCCGGGTTTGCTTAGGAGCTCAACCCAATGGATGCGGAGGAGTCTGCTCATTTATCTTCCCACCTCCGAATGGAACGATTAATGGAACTTTTAATACCACCAATGGAACGGTCGTGATGAATACCACAATTAATACCACATTCCCGGGTGGCGACCCATAAAGAACTCCCTTACTTTTCTTTTTTATTTTTAGCAAGTTTTATAAAAAGAAACGTCCCTTACTTAGGCATGGGTAATTCCTTTGAGAAACTCCAACAAGTCCTAGGAAGCGACCTGATTACCATCTCGGAATATGAAGGCAAGTATGTCGTGGTCATGAGGCGCCTTGGCTTTGACACCCTGGAAAAGGCTTATGAAGAAGCCCAAAAGATCAACCCCTTACCCTTGTTTTTGACGGAGGAAGAAATTCTTGACGGCCTGGACGTGTTTCCCCTTGAATATTTCACCATGCAACAAACCCACACCTTACTCTACGGCAAAGACGTTTTTAGCGAGCTTGAATTCAGCAAAGAAGACATTCGAAGGCAATTGGAGTTTGAGTTCAGAAGCAAACTCATTCAACTACGCGAAGGATACCTGGCCATTGCCCACAGCCAAAAACTCATCCAAGAACTCATTCAGAAAGCAACCCCCACCCTCCTACCTTTATGTCGAGGCTTGCTGTTTTTGAAGACGAAAGACCTGCCTGAACGAGTACCGGATATCTACGACGAACTGGCCAATAGCTACCGCATCAACTTCATGATCCTCCACAAACTATATAACCTACGACCCTATACCCTAGATGAACAGAAAGACATCATCCAAAAATTGATCAGCTTACTGGAAGAAATGAGCCAAAAACTCGACAAACTCGTGATCCGATGAAAAAACAACAAAATACGGGGAAATACTGGGCCATCGGGATTGTTGCCGTTGTAGTACTTCTTATCCTATGGATGTTTGGAACTTATAATAGCTTAGTGACCCTGCAAGAAACTGTTCATCAAAGCTGGGGGGACGTAGAAACACAATATCAACGAAGAGCTGACCTGATCCCCAATCTAGTTGAGACGGTCAAAGGCTACGCTACGCACGAGAAGACTTTATTTGAAGACGTCGCCAAGATGCGAAGTGCATGGGCCAATGCCAAAGAGAGTGGCGGCATTGATGCACAAATTGCAGCTGCCAAA
>CAYOJS010000052.1:0-3295 GCA_964404345.1 uncultured Methanosarcinales archaeon | reverse complement strand
ACTAGGACGACTCATTGCTGTCGCTGAGAATTATCCTGACCTAAAGGCGAGTAAGAATTTTGAAGATCTCCAATTTGAGATTGCGGGCACCGAAAACCGGGTTGGCGTCGCACGAACACGATACAACGAAGCTGTACGAGGATATAACACCAAGATCCGACGCATACCCGGCAATATTGTTGCCGGATGGTTTGGATTTACTGCCAAGACGTACTTTGAAGCCACTGCAGGAGCTGAAACTGTTCCTACGGTGAAATTCTAATGATAGAAACCATCCCTTAACTGCCCGAGCATATGCGACTGTCAAGAAAAAAGCGGTAAAATACGCCAAGGGTGAAGGGGAAAAGTACCGATCTTACAAAAAACATTTCTTAGATCAACTAGAGAAGAAGGCCTTGAAGGAATACAATGCAAGGATAAAGAAAAACTAAGGCAACTTTTTCAACTCATTCATCCTCGTATCCATGAACTTCGCATCGTAGCACTGCGCTTGGAAAGCACAGGACTTGCACTTGTTTTTGTTGTCCACGAAGCCGGGCAGCTCAATCGAACTGCGAAGGGCAATGACTTTATCACGGATCTTGAACACGGCTTCATCCAAGAAAGGTGTCCAGATCACAGGGCGTAAGGCGCTGGTGTCTAGGTATTTTACAAAGCCCTCTTTTACATTCTGGTTTTGGGAACGGAGAAGAGCTAAGTAGACGCCGACTTGAAGACGGTGACCCTCCCAGACTCCCTCTGCTGGAGCTTTGCCAGTCTTTAACTCGATGGGGATCAAGGCGTCTGGGAACTGCTTGACTTGATCAACGACGCCCCTCAGCTGTAAGGCCTCGGATTGTATACGGACCTCTGCTTGGATTTTTGGGGTTAACGCTTGCCATAACTCGCTGCCCAGAAGCTGGTGTTTTGCATGAAATTGAAAAACATTCTGGGAACGCTCCTCAGCTTCCCAGGTCACACGGGGCCAGATCCGCTCGAAAGCCTGAGTTAGATCCAAAGCAAAATCTTTTAATTTAGAACGGTGCTGAGGCAGGAGACGCTCTAAAATACCTGCTTGAGTCTTACGATATTCAACTAACAAACCTTGATACGAATCAATCCGTTCCAGACTCTTTACTAATTTTTCTTCTTCGTCGTTCATCAACTCATGCGTTGAGTGCGTCAACTTCCCAAGAACCATGGCCTCGTTTTCAGGCGTTTCGAAACCCAAGACGTACTCTAAAAACAACTTTCTCGGGCAGTATAAGAAGGCGGAGATCTGCGTGGCTGTGACAAACATAATGCTCTGGAGCTGTTTTCTTTATATATAGTTTGGGGTGGGGAGTCCAGTGGCAATCGGTTGCTCATTTACTCTTTAGACACTGCAACACTTCTTCCACTGACCCTTGAAATGGACCTTTTTGCTCTATGGAAAGCGTGGCCACCATGGCCGCAAAATCTCCTTGCTTGATTGGATCTTTGAATAGATCCAAGGCTCGCATAAAACCTGCTAGGTAAGAATCTCCGGCCCCAGTCTGGTCTGCTAACGTCTTTGGCGGAAATGCCTTGATTTTATACTCCTTATCACCCAAGAACAGCCATGAACCCTTCTGGCCTAAGGTCACCAGAATGTTCTTCCCCCCTTTTTCTTGCAACACACGAACCCCTTCTTGGATGCCATTCTTGTCGCTTACAAACTTCAACTCCTCTTCATTCAAAAAAACGTATTCAATATAAGGCAACAAACATAAAACATTCTGTGGATTCTTCCAGATGATCTTTTCCTGATCCAGGTAACGGATTAATCCCTGCGGAGCTAATGCGAGTGGTGCATATTTGGATAATTTTTTAACCAGAGCCAAATCAATGTTATCATTAAATAAAGGTCCTAATACTATGAAATCTGAACCTTTAACCTCTTCTTCTTGAATGTCTTTCGCTCTTATCTGATTCTGAACAATATACGCTTTCTGAATGCGAATATCTGGATTCTCGTCTGGATAGATATTTATGAATTTAATCGTGCCCTCTTTTTTTATATGGATTATTTTTTTGCATTTCCACCCATCTAACCAACCCTTCTTTTCATCCCAAAACGATCCGATAATGGTTACTTCAGCTCCTAATGAAGCCAGCGCTTCACCTGTATAATAGGTAACCCCCCTCGCTGAAAATGAGACTTTCCCTTCATGATGATCTCATCCTTGCAAATCGGCCCTACCACAATAACCTTCATACTCATCAAAAAAGAACGACTTTTATTAATCTAGTGGTTTTCAACTTTATTTCGATTAAACCGAAAATCTTCCTGAATTCTACCGTCAATTATTTAAACCATAAAAGACTAATACCCTTATGCAAGTTGAAATACCTCAAGAAACTTCCAAGAAAATCGATAAGCTATCGAAGCTCCTTGGACTCAAAAAGCAAGAAGTTATTGACAAAGCCTTATTGCTCTATTTAGATAATCTTCACCAATACAAGGAGTTTAAGAAAGAAATGAAAGCCTGGGATCTTCTCAGTGAAGAAGCCTGGAGTCGTTTAGATAAATATGAATAAAGGCGAAATCTGGTTGGTTGAACTCCCTTCTACAAATGGTCATGAACAAACCGGTATGCGGCCAGCCGTTGTTCTGGCTAAAGCTCCTAATATGATCGTTACTGTTCCTCTTACTTCCAACCCTATCTCCATGCGTTTTCCATACACTGTTGAAATTGACCCCTCCAAAACGAACGGGTTAAACACCCATTCTGTTGCTTTACTCTTTCAAATTCGAGCTATTGACAAGAAACGACTCAAATACAGCATTGGGGAGCTTGAAAACAAGATCGTAAAGCAAGTCGATGTTACCCTTAGAAAGATGCTTGCTTTATAGCTCTGAACCGTCAGAATTTCACCTGTCTGAGATAGGTTAGGTGAAATTCTGATCGTGCTCAAGAACCGCTAATCCATAGGCGACATGCCTTTTTGCAGCATGCTGCCGATCCCCCCACAAGAACGAAGTTCTTGGGGCAAACAGGAGCTTGGTTCCTGGTGCGCGAAAAGCTCTAGGCTTTTCTGCGCGCCAAAATGCTAAGCATTTTGAGCGTGCGAATGGCGGTTCTTGACAACCCAAAATCCTGCTGTCTTTGAAAAAGACTCATGATGTTTTATTGCAGCGATCAACTTTTTGATGGACACCACCCTTCTCTTTGGAACCCCCTTTTCTGGATCGATCATTGTAACTGTTCCTTTTTCAGTGTCTACAGCCTGAATTACGCACACGTGACCATACGCCCCCTTTCCGAACAACTTTTCGGAATAAAAACATGCCAGC
>CAYOJS010000051.1:2605-9098 GCA_964404345.1 uncultured Methanosarcinales archaeon | reverse complement strand
AACGCAAAGCTTCGCTCGAATCCCGAATGGAAGTTTTCAGCGTACAACACAACTTCATCGAAACAAAAAAAGGAGAAACACCAGCCATGCGAGAAGACTTATGTACAAAATCATCATCTTGGAGGCGAATTTTCAATACCCGATTAACAACACTAGATTAGGTCAGTTCGGAAAACAATGCTCCTTTAGACACTACTCCTAAATGGAAATGTTTAATAAGTGCTGACAAGTTCTCCCCCTAATGGTTCCTTATGAAGAGCTTGCAGAAAGGTTTGAAGACGTGATGGGTTCCAACCCATTCCGTTGTGTAGAACGAGAAGATTTTAGTGTTGCGAATGACTTGCCTGACGTTACTCATGGGACAAAAGAGCGATATGCTAGTGATTGTCGAAGCCTAGCGAATCGTCTTCGCGCAGAGCTAGCGAGCGGTTCATTTTCTTCAGATGCGTTGTTGGATTTAGAATTGGCAGAAAGATGGCTTGGAGCCGAGGCATTAGAAACAGATACGCCTATAGATGGAACACCAAGACATGCCGTCCTCCCCAGTGCCCTGTTAGATTTGCTTGGACTAACCCCCCATTATTTGGAACGTGATACAAGATCTAAGAGCGAGATTGTTGAAGGAGTCATTCGTAGATTCGGAGCTTTGGAAGGATATCTCGCCCAGGAATTATTCCGATTAGACAAGCCTGTAGCTGTTTGGGTCAAGAGAGAGTTGGAAGCTGCCCAAGACTTCAAAAGTGTTGCTGGGGCTGTTCGGCAGTTTGCCAGAGAAGCAGGCTTCCAAAACATGGTAACTTTGGACGAAACCTTGAATCATGCAAGTGATACCGTAGGTCGTTATATGGTTAGATTAGCAGATATGCCAACTAGAGATGCTTTAAGTATTGGCACTCGGGCGACAGAAAACTTGTTCCATCTTAGAGGAATTGATGTTCCGGTTGCGGAAATATACCGACTTGCCTCTGTGCGTCTCCAAGAATCTGTAGAAGAGCTTAGATCACTATCCGGGCCTTTCTTCTCAAATCATTCGCTTGGAATTGGAGCGGTGTTAGCTTTAGCTGAAGAATTGAAAGTAAGATTTGCTTATGAGCAAGGGACTGTAGTTGCGCAGGCCAGGATATTGGCTGAAAAAGCTCAAAAATTTGCTTATGATTGCGGGTTGGTTGTACCTTTAGAGGATGCAGAGGGCAAAGTTGAAAGCGTGCCAGGCTACCTGAAGCCCGTGGTGCCTATTGCTGCTATGTTTCCTCCAGGCCCATTTGGTAAGGGAACAAGGAGAAGTACATACTATGTAAATGAATTTCCAGGGATAGAACAAGCACTGAACAGACTAAGCTTACCTGCAATAACTGCCCATGAGCTTGTTCCAGGTCACCATCAACAATTGACAAGAGCTTCACGACACCCTTCTAAGATAAGGGCTTGGATTTCTCCTATGGATCTTGCTGAGGGTTGGACTACTTGGGTGGCTGAAGAATTGCTACCTGCTGAAGGGTATGTTGGTGATGCACACCTGAGAAAGGAAGAGAGGTTTATGACCTTAATAGACGGTCTCAGATTGCCTGCGAGAGTCTGTTTTGTACTCACTTGCCTTACGGGTGACAGAGCTTATTTGAAAAATCCTTTAGGAGTTACGGCTGATAGCAAAAATTTGATCGATGCGTCTGTGCAGCTGTATCGCGGCCTCACAGGATTTGCAGAAGCCAGAGCCCGAGGAGATGTGGAGAACTTCTCTACATTAGGACCGTATGGCTCACTTTACCTTGTCGGAAATCATCTGCTAAAAGAAATAGATCTAGCGGCCCAGGCAAAACAAGGCAGCTCTTTTAAGAGACCGGATCTTCTAGAAGCCATATTATCAGAAGGAAATGTACCCGTGTCATTTTTGAACAGGGCATTGAAGGAGAAAGGAGTTATCTAACTCTTCCCCAGCACGATCTTCTCTACGGTTTCAAAGAACTTCTTCTGGAAATGGTAGTACTGTGTTGCGATATCAATGTTCACGATCTCTTCACGGCCTTCGATGAAGGTTCTTAAGGTTACATGGCGGCGGTATTCGTTTTCTTTTTGAGGATTGCTGCGGTGGATCTTTCTCATCAGGAAGTAAAGTTCCATGTTATCAATGAACTCTTGCTCTGGGAATAGTTTTTTGACCAACTCCCCGCGTTCAATCGGGCTGACAGGCAAGTCGGCGATCTTTTTTTCACTCAACGCCCATTTTAACAAGGCATCCACCATGCCACTGTAAGCATCGATCATCCGGCTTGTGACATTCATCAACACGTCCACGGTACGGGTATATTTTAGACTGACATAGATCGAATGGTCAACTCGCTTGAGTTCTTCCCGGGCTTCTTCTAAGGCTTCTCTCATCGTTGTATCCCTGCCTCTTGTATGACTTCCGTACGTAACCCGTTACGGATGGCTTCTATAAAAACCTTTGTCTTCGACGATAGATCTTTTAGCTTTGCGGCGTTTAAGGTGTGGATTTTACTGTGGACTAATACAAGGCTTTCTTTCCGGGCAAAGACCAGCGAGGCCTCTTTTTCCTTCACCCATAGGGTCCTTATTTCATCCAGACCCTTCAACTTGAGTTTGTATTTGGTGGCGATTTTCTTCACCAAGGCCCATTTCTCGTCGAAGTCATCGTTGTAAGCGGGAATGCGTTTGTGGTTGCGCTCGAAGCGCAATAAAGCAGTTATGGTGTGATCTATGGCGTAATACAAGCGTTCTAGTATGGCCGGAAGCATCTTCGGATCCTTTACGAAGGGATAGGTTTCGGTTAAGAGGTGAATGGCCACTTCGTATTGACGCTGAGATTGTATAAGAAATTCTTCGTAAGGCTCCATTTGTTCTTTATAAAGGAGACGAAGTATTTATGCTTTATGAGGGCCTTATTAATAGCTATATAGAAAATAATTATATAAAGAAGCTTTTTAAACGTCTTACTATTCTTGATTTCTATGCATCCCCCCGTAGAACCGGTCAACATTCGAAAAGGCATGAGCGCCGATGACTTAGTCAAAGCCATGCGAGGCGCTGGCGTCATGGGTGCTGGAAGAATGGGAAGGGCCGCAGAGATCATGGAAAAGGTGTTTACTACGAACGATTGCCGAACGTTCTTTGGCTTTGCCGGAGCCTTGGTACCTGGCGGCATGAAAAACATTATCATCGACATGTTGGAAAGTGGCGTGATCGATGTCCTGGTGACGACCGGCGCGAACTTGACGCATGACTTAGCCGAAGCCTTTGGACACAAGCACTACCAAGGAAGCCATCATGCGGACGATGCGGAACTCTACAAGAAAGGCCTTGTACGAATGTTTGACACTTACATGCCCAACAAGGTGTATGAAGACTTGGAAGATTTCTTTGAAAAAAACTACGATCAACTAAAAGACATAATCACTATCAAAGAATTCTTATGGAAGATTGGCGAGTTAGCGCCTGCGGGTGAAAAAAGCATCTTGAAGACGTGCTATGAAAAAAAGATTCCTCTCTTTTGCCCGGGCATTGCGGATAGTGGCATTGGATTGATGATCTGGGGAAGACTAGCACAGGGCAAGAAGTGCAGCACGTTAGTGTTTGAAGACCTCAAAGAGGTGATGGCCTTAGCCTGGACAGCCAAACAAGCCGCTGTGATTTACTTAGGCGGTGGATTGCCCAAGAATTTCATTCAACAAGCCATGCAACTTGCTCCGAATGCAGCGAGCTATGGCGTACAGATCACCATGGATCGCCCTGAACCAGGCGGCAGTTCTGGTGCAGAACTCTGTGAAGGCATCAGCTGGGGCAAGATGGAACCTCAAGCCAAATTTGTCGATGTGATCTGTGACGTGACGATCGCGCTGCCCTTATTGTGGGCCAGTGTGAAGAGTAGAATATAGCCATTTGACATAATATTTAAATAAAGTTGTCCTCTCTCTTTTTTATGCGCCTTTTACTACTCGCTTTTCTATTGCTACTCCTGTCATGTTCTCAATCGGTTTCAGATACCATTAAAGTAGGTGGGTTGTTTGCCTTGACTAGTTATGGAGCGAACTGGGGCACTGCGGAGAAACAAGGCGTTGAACTTGCTATTGATGAGATTAATGTGGTGGGAGGCATAAACGGGAAAAAACTTGCTCTTATCTCTGAAGACACTCAAAGTGACCCTACCAAGACTGTCACAGCGTTCCAAAAGCTTACCGATATGGATGGGGTTTCCTATGTTATCGGCGCCACTTGGGAGGCGTCTACGACTTCGATTGCCCCTAATGCTCAGTCTAAGGGCACTCTGCTTATTAGTCCCTCATCTTATAAAGGAATTCAAGACCAGCACTCCAACCACCTTTTTTCGACCTATCCACCCTATGCTTATGAAATTAAGTATTTGAAACCTTACTTTGAAAAGGAAGGCTTGAAACGATTTGTTGTTGTCTATGATCAAGAAGTATTCAGCGAAATCATGAAGGACATTTTTCTTGAAGAAGCAACTAAGAATGGCTGGGATATTTTAGACACCTTTGCTCATTCAAAGGAAGATCTCGATTACCGCACGGTATTACTTAAGATCAAACAACTCAATCCAGATGCCGTCTATATCCCATTTGCTGCTGAAGTACCTAATAAAGGCGAATTCATGAAACAAATGCGCGAATTGGGCATACAATTGCCTATTGTTTCGACTTCGTCCACGGAAAGTTCACCCCTCCTGGAAAATTATGGCATCGCTGTTGAAGGCATTATCTACCCTTATCCTGCTCAAACACCTAAATACACTGAATTTATAGAAAAATTCAAGCAACGCTATAGGTACAATCCAGACTCTCCCAGTGCTGCCACGGCGTACGATGCCATGCATCTACTTGTAGAAGCACTAAAATCTGGAGCCCAAACCCCTCAAGAAGCAGCGAACTATTTGCATTCACTGAAAGACTATTCTGGCGTGTCCAACGTAATTACCTTTGATAAAGACGGGATTGTGTCTGACAAAGAACATATTATAAAAACAGTTAAGAACAAGCAGTTTTCTCTAGTTGATTTATGAAGATCATCTCCTGGAATGTGAATGGCATTCGATCTTGTGCTGACAAAGGACTTCTTTCTTTCCTAAAAAAAGAAAAGGCTGACTTTGTGTGTCTGCAAGAAGTCAGAGGAGATCCTTCCTTTATTGATTTTTTGAAGGTCGGGTATGAAGTTGCTTATTTTTCTGCTCAGAAAAAAGGGTATAGTGGCGTTCTAACCCTGTATCGAAAGAAACCTCTATCTATTATTAAAGGACTTGGAAATAAGAAGTTTGACAATGAAGGAAGGGTGTTAGCCTTGGAATACCCTGGTTTTTACCTGATCAATGCCTACTTTCCCCATACTCAGCGAGAGCTGTTGCGACTGCCTTTCAAGTTGGCTTTTAACAAGGCCTTTGAGGTGTTTTGTCAGGCTCTACGGGAGAAAAAGCCGGTGATAGTTACGGGAGACATCAATGTGGCACATAAAGAAATTGATTTGAAAAATCCAAAACAAAACCAGAAAAATGCCGGATTTATTCCTGTCGAACGGGCCTGGATGGATCGCTTTCTTTTTTTAGGATATGTCGATGCCTTTCGAGAATTTGTGAAGGAAGGCGGACATTATACTTGGTGGACGTGGCGCAGTAATGCCCGAAAAAGGAATGTCGGATGGCGAATTGATTACTTTCTGGTGAGCGAAGAACTTAAGGGAAAACTGAAAAATTGCAGCATTTTGAACAAAGTGTATGGATCGGATCATTGTCCGATTGTTCTGGAACTCAGGTGAGATATTTATTTCAGCTGTCCAAGTTCCTCTGAAATACTGCGAAGACGATTATCCACATTAAAGTAAACCATGAGACTGATGAATGCTATGAAAGCCGTGAGAAGCATGCCTTGCAGTATTAGCTCAGGTTTCCATACGAATGTTCCTATGAACGATATTAAGCCCGTTGTACCTAGGATGATGACTCCATTCAGGATCTGCAACTGCCTATGATAAGCTAGGTCTAATCGGTTCTTTTCTATGTGTTGCCTCTCCATCTTATACCCCTATGATGAATATGCCTATTCCCATTAAAATAATGCCAGTTAATACTCGGTTTAAGGCCAGCATATACAAACCTCCCATGACCAATATAATTCCGAGCCCTAATTTACCCCTCTCGATATTCAGTTTCATATTGGCTGTTGTTATCTTCTCCTTATTTAAAGTTGCTGTCATATGTAGAATAGAAATGCTTCTATATTTAAATGATGGGTGTAGGAAAAACTACGAATTGCAAATGGTTTTCAGTATTAACCATGATTCCGATGATCTCTTAACAATGCATCCAGACTCCAATGAGGAGCACCGTGGAAGATCACGCTTAACGCCAAGATGAAAAAGGTGAAATGAACCCAGGCGCTGGTGAAGGTACCCCAAGGCACGGTCGTGATCTCTAAAAAAGTATAAAATAGGTATAGTATTGGTCTAATTATATCTATGTATCTAATCAGTA
>CAYOJS010000051.1:0-2595 GCA_964404345.1 uncultured Methanosarcinales archaeon | reverse complement strand
TGGCAAAAACACGCGTGAACAGGCCCACCAGAATGGCTGCTCCTAAAATAAGCACTAAAATCCCTAAATAATACGGATAGATCATTTCAAACCACGTAAAAACATGAACCGTGTACGTTGCTAGGTCTGTTGGAGGAGCGCCTGGAACCGCTAAAATGGCAAAACCACTCCATAATAAGCCAAAGGCAAGCGACAATCGCAACAAGAAACTGCCCCATTTCTCCTTCTTCGAAGCGGTACTTTCCATTGATAAATTATGGAAGCCAATGATTTAAATAATTATCGCCTGGCTTCTAATTCTTTACGTAGAATACTGCTCTTGTACTTCTCTGGTTGATGTGGATTTAGACGCATAACTGGGATGTTTAGCTTGTACTCTTTCAACTTACTTGTCAGACGCTTTTCGAAGCAATTATGCTGATCATAGCCTAGGCAGATGAGGTCTGGCTTGTGTTCGGTGATGACTTTGTAAGGGTCTGAACCATCCCCTAGAACTGCGATATCCACTCCTGGCTCTTTTTTTAATGCTTCTAATCGTTCAGTCTCTGAATGAATGGGAGCACGGCCTTTGATGGCAAAGGTGTTTTTTTCTGTGGCGACTACGACAATGAGATAGTCGCCCTGTTGCTTGGCCTGCTTGAAGAGATTCTTATGCCCTTCGTGTAACAGATCGAAGGTTCCGAAAACCATGACTTTGTGCATGACTTTCTGAATGGCTTTTTCTTTTTAAATACGCTCCTCCTCACCCTGCAGAAAACATTTATATACCCAGTTCGAGTTAAGTCCTATATGAAAGACGTACTGGCCAAGCTCCATCCTCTGGAGCGAAACGTTCTCCCCCACTTGAAAAACGGCATTACACTGACTGAGCTTCTCGAGAGAACAGAGATGCAGGAAGTGGAAGTATTAAGGGCGTTGCAATGGCTCAGCAACAAAGAAGCCCTCAAAGTCCACATCCAAGCCTCCGATTGGGTTACGTTGGATGTCAATGGCGAAACAGCCTTGCAACAAGGACTGCCTGAGCGAAGATTCCTTAAGGCTGCGAAAGATGACAAAAAGAGCTTGATGGACATTGAAGTGGCTGGCAAACTGAGCCATGAAGAAGCCACGGTTTCCATCGGAATCTTACGGGGAAAGGCAGCGATTAATATCGTGCAGAATGAGATCCATGTGACAGAAGTTGGCGAGAAGATGCTTCATTCGCAGACGCTTGAGGAAAAATTCTTGGAAAAACTCCGCGAAGGACCCATTCGCTTGGATCAATTGGAAGCCGAAGACAGGTATGCATATGAACAACTTCGGAAACGAAAACAGCTCGTTCAGACCACGCAGCAAAAGATAAGGACTGTGGAACTGCTTGAATTGGGAAAGGCTTTACAACTGCATAAATTCGATGCTGTTGAGGGCATTGGAAGCATTACCCCGGAAATGATCCAACAAGGCTCCTGGAAGAACAAAGACTTCCGAGCGTACGATGTCAAGATCAATGTGCCGAAAGTGCATGGCGGGAAAAGGCAACCTTACCTTCAATTCTTACGGTTTGTTAAAGAAAAGTTATTGGCTATGGGATTCATTGAAATGACCGGACCCATTGTGGATACTGAGTTTTACAACTTCGACAGCCTGTTTCAACCGCAGAATCATCCGGCGAGGACGTGGACGGACACGTATCGCATTAAAAGCACCAAACACGGAGATCTACCTGACAAAAAGATCGTGGCAGCTGTCAAAGCGGCGCACGAAAACGGTGGCAAGAGCGGAAGCAAAGGATGGGAATACACATGGGACGCTCAAGTAGCCAAGCAACTCATGCCCCGCGCCCATGGAACAGCAGTTGATCCTCGATACTGGCAGAGCAAAGACTTGAAAATCCCGGGGAAGTACTTCACGGTTTCTAGGTGCTATCGACCTGATGTCATTGACGCCAGTCATGGTGTGGAGTTTAACCATTTCGATGGTTTCGTTATGGCGCCTGGACTTACATTTCGACATTTACTTGGGTTACTACAACAATTTGTTGAACAACTGACTGGGTGGAAAGATGTTATGTTCCAGCCTTGTTATTATCCTTTTGTTGAACCTTCTGTTCAAATGCAAGTTAAGCACCCTAAATTGGGATGGCTTGAGCTCGGCGGAGCCGGCATGGGAAGACCTGAACTTATTGAACCCTTAGGCCTTAAAGTTCCTAATATCATGTGGGGACTTGGCATTGACCGGATGGCCATGCTTAAATTAGGCATCAATGATATTCGGGAGTTGTTCAGCCCTGACCTGGACTATTTACGAAAAGCCAAAAAGGTGATTTAAATGGGATACACGAAACGATCCATTGGAATTGTATTGTTAATCATAGGATTGGTTAAACTGCTGAATGTACCGATCCTAGCCGGACTCGTCGGATAGATTATGGATGTACTGGTCATCCTCATTGGACTGTACTTGGTCGTAACGAACAATTAAGGAGAAAACATGCCCACCATAGAGGTAAGCCACCAAGAATTATGCAAGTTCATCGGTAGAAAGATCTCTATTGCGCAACTTGAACTGGACTTTCCCTATGCCAAGTGTGAACTGAAAGAAAGAGAAGGCGACTTA
>CAYOJS010000050.1:7025-9220 GCA_964404345.1 uncultured Methanosarcinales archaeon | reverse complement strand
CCCTATTTTCCGAGAATTAGAGATTTAAACTTTGACACTTAACTTGACAGTACCCCTGTATAGTAACCTTTAAATACACCTATTTAGGATTCAATCGCACATGAGCTCTTTTTTTGGCCAAGTCCATGGCTTTTTAAAAAGATTGTTCCAACGCCGACGACACCTTCGCATTGGCATCTATGGACCCCCGAATGGCGGCAAGACCACGCTTGCCAACCGCATCTGTAAAGACTGGACTGGCGAAGAACTGGGCATTGTCAGCAACATCGCCCATGAAACAAGGGAAATCCAGATCAAAGAAGAAATCACCGTCCAATACGATAAGAAAGAACTCACCCTTAACTTAGCCGACACCCCGGGAATTGCTACTCGCATCGACTACGAAGACTTCCTACGCTATGGCATGAAAGCCAAAGACGCCAAACAACGCGCCCGTGAAGCAACGAAAGGTATCATCGAAAGCATCAAATGGCTCGATCAAATGGATGCCGTCATTGTCGTCATCGACAGCACCTTAGACCCTTACAACCAAGTCAACATTACCCTTATTGGAAACTTGGAAGCTAGAAAAATCCCCATGATCTTAGTTGCGAACAAAATCGACCTCAAACGAAGCAAAATGCGCAAAATACAAACTGCCTTCCCGCAATATAATGTAATCGGCATCAGTGCCAAACTCGGCAAAAACGTGGATGAACTCTACAAAGCCCTTTTTGAAATCGCAGGATAAAATGCTGACTCTTCAATTTCTCCCCTACCAAGAAATCGAATCCTTACCCCTCTTGGAACGCATCCAAAAAATTCTCGAACCGGTCAAACACGACCGAATTATCCTCTTGGAAGGCAAACTCCAACCCGAAGAAGAAGCCCAACTGATACAGCAAACCATGGAAGCAATCGCCGGGCGATTCAAAGGCATTGAATTCAGCTACCTCAACCCCCACCCAGACCATGAAGTCTTGTTTCAAAAAATACGAGACACCCTCGTGCACCTACTGCTTGGCACTCGAGAAGGCTTTACGGTGATTGGCCCTGCTAAGCTCATTCAAAAGATTAAAAAAGACCCACACCAAATACAACTTGCGACGAGGAAATAAATGCCCCACCAATGCGTAAAATGCGGACACCTGTACGGAGAAGCCGGCAGTGAAGTCATCAAAGGCTGCTCTTGTGGCAACCGCATGTTCTTTTTCATCCGCAAAGAAAAAATGCCCGGCCTGTACCCTCAACTACAAACCCTCACCCCAGAGCAAAAAGAACAAATCGAAGATGACGTCCTTGAAATTTTCGGTGAAGAACGCCTCGAACAAGAACCTATCCTATTAGACTTTGAAGCCATCCACATTCCCGAAGAAGGAAAATACCACATTGACCTGGTTAATCTGTTTAAGAAAAACCATCCCCTTGTTGTTCGAGTTGAGGACGGTAAATACCTCATTGACCTACCTGAAACATTTAAAAAACTCAGTGAAAAATGAAAATTTGTTTAGCATCAACAAAAACCTCTGGTTTTTGTGTGCTCAGAATTCCAACGGAATTCTGACACTTCAAAATCCTTGATGTTAAGTCGCTGGTGCTGCGTCCCGTAGGGATCCTCGCGACGCACCCGATATAATAAGCAATAGGATTTTGACCTTAGGATGCTAAACAAACACGAAAATGATTGAAAGCGAAAGCCGGTTTCTATGGCGATTTATTCTCGACGCGATACTTACTCCCATTGTCTTCATTCAGGTTTTATTCAAGCGCAAAGAATGGAAAGACCTCTTAAAACCTTTTACTGACTTATTCGACTTTCTTTTTGAAGCAAAGCTCACTATGGGACTGATTATCATCAACATCGCTGCTTACTTTGTAAGCCTTTTTTTCAATGACGCGACTCTCAATAGCCTGATCAACTACCCAAAAGACCTGCTCAGTACTCATGCGTATACCTTGATTACAGCTGGCTTTTTGCACGCCAACATGGGCCACCTATTCGGTAATATGCTGGCGTTGTTCATCTTTGGAAGAGTTGTCGAGCGGACGATTGGCAGCTGGAAAATAGGCATTCTTTACTTCGCGGCACTGATCTTTTCTGGTGTGTTTTCCAGCCTCATTCATCTCTTTCTTATTGTAGATAATACTGGGGGGTTGGGTGCTTCAGGAGCCATTATGGGCATGGTTTCGACTGCCATTCTGCTTAACCCCTTCTA
>CAYOJS010000050.1:2922-6995 GCA_964404345.1 uncultured Methanosarcinales archaeon | reverse complement strand
GAATTGATTGCTCCTTTACCTGTCATGATTGTTGGCTGGCTCACGATTTACTTAGACATTATTGGCGTGCTGAATCCAGCCGAGGATGGCATCGGACACTTTGCCCATTTGGGGGGTTTTCTTTCTATTGCTGTAATTGCTTACTTCATGGGAGTTGATGACAAAGAACAGATCAAAAAAGGATTCTGGATTAATGTTGGGTCCTTGGCTGTGATTGCGGCTGGTTATTACTTCTTTTTACGTTAAGGCTCCACGCGCTTGATTTCGAGGCCATCGAAGCCTTGATCATACGAAATAAACTCAGAGCAACTGTTCAGCAAGGCCGCCACATAGTGAATACGATCAAACACGTCCAATTTGTATTTATCAACTCGCTTTGAACTCTCAAATAACAAGTTTAAGCCCAACGGCAGGATTACTATATTGCTTTTCAGTAAGCTTTTGATACAGTCCGAAGCATGACGACTGTCTTTCTTAATAATAGAAATGACGTCTTCCGCTTCTACCAGGCACAAAGCATCAGTCATAAAACCTTCTTGCAGACACTGAAGACATTTCTCCTTGTCTTTGTTTTCTGTAAACGCCTTTACTATTACGTTCGCATCTACAAAAGCCTTCATCTTTTCCCTCTATGCCGATGCGTCAATGCAATCACTTCCGCTGTTGAAAAGATCTTATCCTGCTTGATCGAACTACCGATCCTTGCGACCTCCTCAATGGAAGGAAAACCTTCTAATTCTAGAACCCGCTGGATCACTTCATCATAGCTCTCTTTGGGATGGATCTTTTTTTGCTCTAACTTCTTCTTCGTGTCCTGCTTTACTTGGATTGTGGTTAAATTCATGGTTTCACCTATAGTTAGCTATAGGAAGCTATAAGGACTTATAAGTGTTGTGATTTTTGAGCCTCTGACGATAAGTTTAAGAAGATTATTCGTTCTACAAATCCATGCCGAGCTACAAATCCTTTATGACTGACTTAGCCCAAAAAGCAGGCCGTACCATGCTTAAACACTTTTCTTTTCGGGTCAAAAACAGCTACAAACTAGATCATAGTCCTGTTACAAAAGCCGACTTAGACATAAACCATCTAGTCATCGAAAGCGTCAAAAGGCGTTTTCCTACGCATGATGTACTTGGAGAGGAAGAAAGCCATTTATCTAACTCCTCTGAATATGTCTGGGTATGCGACCCCATCGATGGTACCATTCCTTACTCCCGTGGAATTCCTGTTTCTGTCTTTTCCCTTGCCTTAACGCATCATGGGAAACCGGTTGTTGGGATCATCTATGACCCATTTCACAGGAAAACATTCTTTGCTGAAACAGGAAAGGGAGCTACCTTAAATGGAAAGAGGATAAGAGTTTCACCTAAAAAAGAACTGGAGCATGCCCTCATCGGCATGGACTGGTGGAGGCTTGCGAAGTACAACTTATCATCCATTTATACAGCCTTACACAAAAAAGATGCTCACCTCCTCAACTTAGGCTCCATTACCCATATGGCTGCGCTTGTAGCAACGGGACAATTTGAGGCCACCCTTTTACCCCATCATGCAGCCCATGACACGGCTGCAGTCAAACTCATTGTGGAAGAAGCCGGCGGAAAGGTAACGGACTTGTTCGGAAAAGAACAACGCTATGATCAAGACATCCGAGGCCATATCGTGAGCAATGGACTTTTACACTCAAAACTAGTCAAACTGGTGCGAACCCACATTAAAAAATAAAGGGTGAACAAAAACATGATCCTCGTAGACGTGCACTGCCATATGGACTTTCCTGAGTTTGATGTGGACCGGGAGGCTGTAATTAAACGAGCTGAAGAGGTCGGTGTGAAAGCAATTCTATTAAATGGAGTGAACCCAGAGAGTAACCGCCGCGTGCTGGAGTTATGCAAGAGGTATCCCATCTTTAAAGCCGTGCTAGGATATTATCCAACGCACACGGTGGAAGTTACGGAAGCTGAATTTGATCAAGAACTCGAATGGATCTCGAAACAGGAGTTTATCGCCTTTGGTGAAGTGGGGCTGGACGCGTTTGAGAAACCAGATCAATTGGAAGGAATGAAAAAAGCGTTTACTAAAATTGTTGAGCTAGCTAAGAAGATGGACAAGCCTGTGATTGTGCACACCCGCAAAGCAGAATTGGAGACCATTGAACTATTGGAATCGTTAGGTGCTAAAAAAGTAGACCTGCATTGCTTCTCTGGGAAGAAAGCCTTGGTGCAACGAGGCGTCCAGAATGGATGGTACTTTAGCTTGCCCACCAATATCTTACGATCGAGCCAGTTTCAATTCATGGCCGAGATCATTCCCATTTCACAGATTTTGACGGAAACGGACGCTCCGCACCTAGCGCCGAACGTGGGCGAACGAAATGAGTCTGCGAATGTTTTAGGCACTGTATGGAAGATCGCTGAGATCAAGAAGATGGACCCTGAGGAAGTGGCGAATTGTGTTTGGATGAACTATCAGCGTCTATTCTTGTGATCAGGCTAACCTTTTTAAATCTGTTCTCTTACCCTTTATAAGAGAAGGGAGAAAAGAACGAGGCAAAATACCATGGCTGAAACCGAACAAGCAACACACACTTCTTTAGATGACTTAAAAGCTAGAAATGTAGATCGAGGCAGTCGATTGGAACTCATGCTTGCGGTAGGAACCGTCTTTAATTCTGGAAGAGACCGACTGGGACATGAAGTCCACTTACCCACGTATCGACCAGGCCCTGACGGGAGTGAAGTTCTAATTGGAACAAAGGTCACTGGCTATGTAGTTGAACTGCAAGAAGCCTGGGCTGAACGTCAACGCCCGGAGCGAATTGAATTATCCACGGGTTGGTGTGGAAGTAGTCCTACGCGAGACATGCCCCATTTTTATGTAGAAACTGCATCCATTCGATCTTTCTGCACCGACTGATTTCTTTTTTCATTTATCCTTTTATTTAATCAGTTCTGTCAGATTTATAAATAAGGCAAAGGTACTCCTCTCATGATCGACCTCGAAGCACTTACTGACTTTCTCCTAAAAGCTAAAACAGGCACCTATGCTGCGGATGGAGCTGAAGTAGAACCGGAACGACCCGGTTTTCGGGAACTTCGCTATGCGCAAGGCGACTGGGATTATCGTGATAGTTATGCAGGTTACTACTGCGCCCCCGGTCAAGAAGTTGTGCGCTTTCAAGGAAAACCCATATGGACGATGTCTTACGATGGCGGCATGTCAACTGAATTTCACGGAAACAGAGCCTTTGCCAAAGAAACCTTTACCTTCCTTAAAGAAGCCTTGAAACGAGTCGAACGATCCCATCCTTTCCGAGGCCCAAAGAATTTCAAGGAAGGCGATTGGGAATACCTCAATGATGTTCGTGGAACCGTTGAAGAATTCAGAGGAACCGAGCACATTCTTTATAGGGGAAAACCTGTTTTCCGACAACATTACTTTGGAGGCATGGTCATCCACAAAGACGACTTCCCATCTCCGGCATAGACTTTTTAAAGCCTCTTCTTATACCCTTTAACATGAAACAACTCCTTGTTCAAAAGACGCCTTGGCATAATGTCTGCGCCGGACAGATTGCAAAAGGCTGCCAGTACTGCGTGAAAGGACAGAAATTGGTGGTTTTTGTGACGGGGCTTTGTGGGCAGCACTGCTGGTATTGCCCTGTTTCTGACCAAAAGATGAGAATGGACAAGATCTACGCAAATGAACGACCCATCTTTAATGAGGCGGGATTGATTCAAGAGGTTGAAGATAGTGGAGCCATGGGAGCAGGCATAACGGGCGGGGATCCGCTTGCTAAAGTGGAGCGATGCGCGGAGTACACTTATCTTTTGAAAGAGCACTTTGGAAAGAAGTTTCATGTACATCTTTATACTCCCTTACAGCTTGTAACGGAAGAGCGACTGCGGATTTTGTATGAAGGCGGACTAGATGAAATAAGGTTTCATCCTTATATTGACGATGATGGGTGGTGGCCCCGAATTAAGTTGGCTCGAAAGTTTCCTTGGAAAGTCGGCGTTGAGATTCCTGCACTGCCCGGCGAAGAAAAGAACATTACAAAATTGATTCAT
>CAYOJS010000050.1:0-2904 GCA_964404345.1 uncultured Methanosarcinales archaeon | reverse complement strand
AGAACTGGAGGTTTCCGATAATAAAGCTTGGCAGGAAGCCTTCATCACTCGAAAGATCAAGTGCAAAGATGAAAGCAGCTATGGCGTTACGGGCAGTTATGAGACGGCCATGAACCTGATCAAATTGACGGCTAAACTGGGGCTGAAGACGCACTACTGCACGGCCAAGTCGAAGGATGCCATTCAGCATGGGAATCGCGTGAAAAGACGCGGTGAACGCATGAAGAAAGAATATGACTTGATTGATGATGAAGGCATGCTGACACGAGGCGCGGTTTACTTGGATTTGCAGCCTGGCATGGGTTATTATAGCAAAATCAAAGCGATTCCCTCCGAAGAAAAACAAGCGATGCTCTTGAAACTGAACGAACTCAAGAAAAAGATCCAACAGAAGTATGACATTCCTGATGAACTGATTGAGATTGATCCTCAAAAGCTGCGGTTATTGACGGGCAGCTGGATCCTACAAGAGATTGGCTCTGAATTGAAGAACAAGTGCGCGATTGTTATCGAATATCCTACCTTTGATCATCTAGAAGTACAAGTCGAGTTTTTGAACTAGATTCAGCCCAAAAAATCTATCTAAACCATTGAGCGGAATATTTACGAAGTTTACGAAATAATTACGAAACTGTTAGCTAAGTTTTAAAACAAAAGAGTGCTTCCACCTAAATGCCGACTTACAAAATCTATGAAACGGACTCATTTAAGAAACATTATGATAAAGCAGATCAAAATGAAAAAAACTGGATTGACCAAACCCATAGAAATGTAGAAGAAGATCCTTCTGGAAAAATACTGCATTTCTCGTGGTTTAGAGAAAAGAAATACCTCAACAAACGACTCTACTATTTGATCGAGGAAGAGCAAAAAAAGATCCTCTTCCTGACTTATGCACCTAAAAAAGAGCAAAAAGAGATCATAAAATTTGTCCGAAAAAATATGAAAGAATTACTTAACTATTTGAGGAGTCTTCGATGAACACGCCCATGCTTAAGATCCTCAAAACTCGCTTTAATTTGAAGCAAAGCATCATCTGCAAGCTCTGCCTTTTTCTTTAACTTCTCATACTTTTCCTTTGAAATTGTAACTGTTTCTTGTTTCATCAGCCCAGTTAAGCTATAGACATTTAAATAATTATCGACCTAGAACTCCTTACCAAACCACTTCTTTTCTAAGTTATAATACTTACCTGCACCCGTCCAGAACAACACCTTACAAAGGGCAACACCCCAAAGAGGAGCTGTGGCAGCACCGAAACCCTGAGCCAACCACACTATGATCGTGGCGACGAGCATCGTGATTCCTAACGGAATTGAGGCCCAGCGAACGAACAAACCCAAGATAAGAGCAATGCCTCCTAGAAATTCGATTAAAGAAACGAGCCACGCCCAGAACAAAGGCTGCGGCAAAAAGGAAAGCATCTGCGCAAAGCCCTGCGGGCCTGCACTTAATTTACCCCAACCGGCCAATACAAAAACAATACCGGCGAAGAGACGCAAAAGCAATGGGGTGTAAACCTCGTATTTTTTGAACTTAGCTAGACACATGAGGATTAAAACGAAGCACTCCTATAAAAAGTTAACCTTTCGTACTTGTTTAGCATCTTCGAAATCTTTAAGGCATTAATGTGCTATGCCCCCGTAAGTCCTTAGGAAATCATTTCCTGGACTCCCAAGAACCCTATTCTTGAGGAGGAACGACCCCGCCTAACGCACTTGATGAGCAAACAGTAGAGATTTCGACTTTAGGATGCTAAACAAAGCAATCTTTATATAAATAAGAAAATCCCTTTCATTCATGAGACTAAAAGGAAAGGTAGCGCTTGTAACGGGCAGCTCAAGAGGCATTGGAAAAGCCATTGCCTTACTCTTTGCCCAAGAAGGCGCTTCTATTGCTGTGAACTACAACAAGGATTTGGCTGGAGCTCAAAAGGTTGTAGAATAAATTCACAAAAAAGGAGGGAAAGCTCTTCTTGTCCAAGCCGATGTAGCGGATGAAAAACAAGTCCAAAAGATGATTGAAAAAACAGTGAAAGAATTTGGAAAAATTGATGTTCTCGTTAACAATGCGGGTCTCGTCTATGACAAACCCCTCTTTGAAAAAACCGTTCAAGAATGGAGACGAACACTGGACGTGAACTTAATTGGGGTTTTTCTATGCGCCAAGTACTCTGTTCCGCACATGCCCAAAGGAAGTACTATTGTCATCATTTCCTCCACGGCAGGAGTTGATCCCACTTCTCCCACCTCTGCTGATTACGATGCGAGCAAAGCCGGCGTCATTAGCCTTAGCCGCGACCTCGCTGCTGAACTTGCACCTGACATCCGCGTGAATAACATTGCACCAGGATGGATTGATACCGACATGAACAAAGACCTTCCTCCAGATTATGTCGAACAGGAAAAGGCCAAGATCCCTGAACACCGATTTGCTAGACCTGAAGAGATTGCCACGGTGGCTTTGTTCTTGGCCACGTCTGACTCGAGCAATGGCCAAACGATTATTCCTGATGGTGGCTATGGACTAAAACAAGGCTAAAACTCGTTCTTTCTCACCAACTGCAAGAAATTAGTCAACAGCTTATACCCAGAGAGACGGTCGCCCCAGACTTCAGGATGGAATTGAACACCATAGATTAAACGCTCAGGATGCTTTATGATTTCGATGCCGTCCCTTGAAATGCCCAATGGGATGAGGTTTTTTACTTTTTTTATCCCCCAACGATGGGCTTCGAAGCCATCTAAAGTCTTTACATCTTTAAAGATGGGGTCATCGAGCACCTTCTTTACCCGCATCACCCCCTTCCTCTTTGCCTCCAACCATGATAACTCTTCTCCAAAAGCATGGCCGATCAACTCGAAGCCTAGACAAATCCCTAAAATTGGAGTTGAAGAACGGCGG
>CAYOJS010000049.1:1973-9257 GCA_964404345.1 uncultured Methanosarcinales archaeon | reverse complement strand
AGAACTTTTTATGGTTCTGGTAACAATCCCTGCAATATACGGGTCGAGGATTTCCATCCGGACCGCTGCTGGGCTTGAAAGGAACTTCACATTCTTTGCCACAGTCTGAGCAGGTAGCCTTATGCATTTCGCGTGGACCGAAACTTCGTCCGCCACCGAATCCGCCGCCTCGGCCACCGCCGAATCCGCCGCCTCTACCGCCACCAAATCCACCAGATCTATCTCCATATGCCATTTTCGTTCACCTATTGTTTTTCACTAATGTTTTTTTTACCGATCCTACTCACGCAAGACCCGTATTTCCCCTTAGAAAAAGTTCCCCTATATAAAGGTACTCCTTCCTATTAGAAACCATTAAAAACCGCCCTTTCCCCCTTTGGCTTACTTCTTGCCCTTTGTAAGAGGAGGCATTCATGGCAATTCAAAACGGGAATAAGATTCAAATCGAGTATACGGGCACGCTGGATGATGGAACTGTGTTTGATGCCTCGGAAAAACACGGACAGCCCTTATCCTTTGAAGTCGGCGCTCATCAAGTCATTAAAGGCTTTGAAGACGCTGTTATGGGCATGGAAGAAGGGCAAGAGAAAACATTTAAAATTGAGCCTGCTGAAGCTTATGGGGACGTAAACCCTGAACTGGTCCGAAAAGTGCCTAAAGAGCATATCCCCAATCACGATCAAATCAAGCCCGGGATGGTGTTGGTATTGGGAACACCCGACGGCCAACAGTTTCCGGCTAAGATTGTGGAAATGAGTGAAACAGACATCACGGTTGACTTAAACCATCCCTTGGCTGGAAAGGCCTTGACGTTTAAGATCAAGGTTGTGGCTGTGTCTTAGAAAACTTTAAATCAGCCAACTGAACCCTTCCCTTGTGCAACGCATCGGATTCATCGGAGGAGGGCAGCTTGCGAGGATGGCTGCGTATTCTGCCTACCGAATGGGATTTGAAGTGGCCATTCTAGAGAAAGAGAAAAACTCTCCTGCGGGACAATTGACTCACCACGAACATGTGGGGTGGGTGGATGATGAGGACGTTTTGAAAAGGTTTGCCCAAGACTGCAACGTCATTACACTCGAGAATGAGTTTGTGGATGCGCAACGATTGGCCTTTTTAGAAAAGCTTGGGAAAACGGTTATTCCCAGCTCTGCTACGATTTCTCTGATCCAAGACAAATTCATTCAGAAGCAAACGATGAACCAGGTCAGAGTTCCGACGGCTGCCTTTGTAGCGATTGCGTCGGAAAAGGACTATGAAAAGGTTCAGAAACAATTGGGTACGCCCTTTGTCTTGAAAAGCCGTAAGATAGGCTATGATGGCTATGGCAATGCCCTGATCCACAATAAAGAAGAATTCAAGACGCACTTTCCCCGATTGGCTGGACGACACCCCCACTTGATGGCTGAGCAGTATATTCCCTTTCAGATGGAATTGGCTGTGATGGTTGCACGGACGCCGGCTGAAATTAAGACGTATCCTGTTGTACAGACCATCCAGCAGAACCACATCTGCCATACGGTGTTAGTGCCGGCACCGATTGATGAAGGCTTATTGAAACAAGCCCAACAATTGGCTGTGCGATGCGTCGAAGCTGTCCAGGGCTATGGCTTGTACGGCATTGAGCTGTTTTTAGGACCCAAGAATGAAATCCTCGTCAATGAAATGGCGCCCAGGCCCCATAACTCGGGGCATTATACCATGGAAGCTTGTAAAACTTCGCAGTTTGAAAACTTTGTCCGTGCTGTGTTGGGTCTGCCTCTTGGTTCTACGGAAATGGTCAAACCCCATGCGGTGATGATTAATTTACTGGGAAAACGAGAAGGACCTGGAAGCATTGAGAACTGGAAGGATGCACTGTCGCATGATGGTGTTCATGTGCATGTGTACGGCAAAAAGACTTCCCGCGTTGGAAGGAAGATGGGGCATATTACGATGATCGGAAAGGATTTAAACGAACTCCTCCTTCGCGCAAAAGAGATCCATGAAAAGGTCGTGATCTAATGGAAAAAAAAGTTGTTGGTATTATCATGGGTAGTGATTCTGACTGGGAGACTATGAAAGAAGCTGCTAAGGTTCTCGATGAGTTTGGCGTTGCGTATGAGAAGAGAGTCGTTAGTGCGCATCGAACGCCCGATGTCATGGTAGAGTATGGGAAAACGGCACATTCACGAGGGATTAAGGTGATTATTGCCGGCGCTGGAGGAGCAGCACACCTGCCTGGGATGACCGCTGCGCATACACCTCTCCCTGTGATTGGCGTTCCTGTGCAATCCAAAGCACTCAATGGGTTGGATTCGTTGTTATCTATTGTACAGATGCCTGGCGGCGTGCCTGTCGCGACCGTAGCGATTGGAGGTGCGAAGAATGCCGGGCTATTGGCTGTGGAGATTCTAGCAACGAGTGATGATGCATTGCAAAAGAAAATGATTGACTACAAGAAAGCTATGGCTGACGATAGTATGAAGAAAACAGAGAAACTGGTTTAAGCGGCTGCTTCTCGATTCGCGAGTCTTCGCATCAACCGCCTAAATCTATCTGCTGCCATGATCTTCGCTTCGTGTGAAGCGGAATAGATTAAATTTCCTTCCTGACTGCATGTCAGCTGAACCCTTAAAATCTTTGTCTCTCCTTTATCCCCTGTGGATATCTGCGCTTCATAATCCAACGGAGCCTCTTTTACTGGATTCCCTTCGAGGTAAAAAGACATATGGGTGAACATCGGAAGTTCTCCTTGTAATAGCCTATCTCTTTCTTCCCCGCACACCCCCCACAAAGCTTCAGGGCCATTTGCGAGGGCATACAGTAGATGAACAAGGTTTCCTTCATCTGGTAAACCTGTTAACTGCTGAAATGCGTTCACTCGTCCCGGATCTAGTTTTAGCTGTATCTTTTTTCCTTCCACCCCAGAAGCAGCCCCTTCTAAAGAAGTTACTCTGGAAATGTGGTCTTTGAAACTCAACACATTTTTCCCCCCCTTCACAACGCGAAGTTCTAAAGGACCCCCTGCTTGTTCGGTTGGTGCTAACTGAAGGGGTTCCTCAACAAAAACAGGAACTCCTAGATAAGTATCGATCTGTTGTCTGCCTCTTAAATAGGTAGAAGCCACTCCCATCGCTTCCGTAAGAAAAAACAAACCTTGAACCAGGCCTAATTCTTCATGAATCGGATTGTTATCACCTGTACTGGCCCCCCACTGTGTGAGCTCTGCTAGATGATAAATTCGGTCTTTTGGAGTGTACTCGGTCATTGTATAGATCAAGCAGTGAAACGAGACGAGACTTTTAAAGCTATTCCTCGGCGACTATTCGTCGACTCCCGATCAATGAACGCCATGACATGAAAATGGTCCAAGCAAAAGCCGCACTTAGACAAATAGGCGTTCTAAGCTCTTCCAGTACATAGGCGTAATTGATGGCTTGGAAGGCATTCCAACCTGTAAAGGTGGCTACTGTAAATTCTAGATATTCTTTCCTTGGAATGTTCTCTGCCACTTTTTTCCTTGCTGCGCTCAAATATCCTTTTAATCCTTTAGTCGGAACTTCCGGATGCACTCCGATCTCTTTATAGTGATTCACTAATTGACCGATATCATATCCTGAACGCTCTCCGACTGTATTGTTCATCAAGAAAATTGCATTCAATAGGTTACCGCCTAGATTTGGACCCAACGCTGCTTTGGCCAAAGGATTATCCCATAGAAGTCCGATGCTCTCTCCACTATTCATCAACCCATATAACGAAAGGCCGTACATGGGAGCTAAAACAGCGGTGTAAAGTGTTTTTCTTCCATTCACCTGGCCATCCCTTATTCTTTGAGAGATCATATCGGAAAGAGGAAAAATGACTTCAGCTGTTAACATGCTTCCTAACTTGGGTGATACTTGATTCAGATGCTGATACGCATCGAATGCGAATTGAACGGTGCTGACAAGATCCATACACGCCGGATCGACGACGGATTTATAAGAGTATGGGAATATTAAACTGAAGAAGCTTTACGTTTTTAGAAGTCAGATTTCGAATTCTTCGTTGCTCTTACGGAAACTACGAAAAGGGTACGTTTTTTCTTTGGGAGCCTTTTTATTGAACCTGTCTTGCTTATGTGAATGCTCGTCTATGTCGATACGGATGTATTCTTGAATTACATCCTCAATCGAAAAAATAAACAAGGAAAATCGTTAGGAGAAGAAGCAGAGCTCTTTTTCAGTAAAGTCATATCTACTGACCTTGAAATTTTGATCTCTCGTAAAGTACTCGAAGAACTCTACGGCCAAATCGAGCCTAATGAGGTTCAGATGCTCTTTGAATTCCTTAAAAGCAAGATTCGGGTTGTTCCTTATGATAAGCAGGATCTTCTTGAAGCAGAACAGCTTGACGCTGAAAACCGCAATGATGCTCTTCATGCGATTCTTGCTCGAAAACATGGTGCTGATTGTCTCGTCACTCGCAACATGAAGCATTTCAAGAAATATTCACTTATCATCAAGGTCAAATACCCTTTTGAGATCTGAAAAACTCATGTGCTTCAGCTCGGCTTCTTTTACCTTCTTTTCCTCTACTGAAAGCTCTTTACCAGAGCCTCTTAACTTCTTAAGCTGATCTTTGGATACGAGGATAGGTGTCATACTCTGTTTAATGGAATGCGTTATATAAAGTTTACTGCTGAAAACCGGAAAGTTTACGGATCGTGTAGTTTATGGGGAAGGCTTAAACATTCTCTGAAAAATCATCAAAGAAATCAATGCGACCGGTAATGAGATGATGGCTGTTTGCGGATTCAGATAGCCGCCGATGAAGAGGATGAGCACGCTGATGAAGGCTAGGAATAGACTCCAAAAGACGGCTTTCTCTTTGAGCTGCCAATGCAATGAGCCGAACACCACGGGGAACAAGGATAAGTTCAAGCTTGCTAGAGAGAAACCAAGGGCCAAGATGTTCTGATAGAAAATGCTGACCATCGTTCCAAGGAAGATAAACAAGATCATGAAGGAACGCGTTAGCTTCCTCATGGAGGTGTCGCTGTATTTGCTTGTGTAATTCTTTAAGTCGCGGGTAAAAATAGACGAAACAACAAAGGTAAGGGTGTCAGATGATGAGAGTGCGACGGCATAGAGCAAAACCATGCCGAATTCTTTAAGCCCGAAGGGAAGCAGGTGCGAGAAGCCGGTAACTAAAGCGTCTTCCGGAACAATACTAGGGAAGAATTGCTTTGTTGCTAAGCCCACCACGCTGATTAATATCGCAAGAATGGGAAGGATGATGACTGCATAAGCTAGGCCTTTTCTTAGGTTTTTCTCATCCTTTGTTGCAAAAATTCTCTGCCACAGATCGGGCGCTACCATGACTCCAAAACCAGCAAGGATCAGAAAACCCATGATGTTGCCGAAGCCGAGCGTGCCCAGATTGAACTCAGACGACGGAATATGGGTTTTACCGAAAAGAAAAATCCCGACCGAAAGGCTCATCACAAACATGATAATCAACTGGAAGAAATCCGTACGCACCACCGCTTTGAACCCAGCAAGCAATAAGTAGGTTAAAACGATTATACCGCCGATCGTTACTGAGACAAAATAAGGAATGGGGAAAATAGCGGACAATACCTTCGCACTGATGACCAAGTTGACGATGAGGAATAAGAAAAACTGGATTACTAGCAGAAATGAGAACATGAGGCCATTTCTCTTGCCAAAAACCCGAAAGAAATACTCGGGCATCGAATAGGCCTTTATTTTATCGGCTTTCTGCCGGATTCTCCAAGCATACTTTCGAAGGAGAAGAAAACCCAGTGCCAAGCCAATGAAGAGCCAGATGGCTGAGAATCCGTATTGGTATACATAGGCTAAGTAAATGGCTAACGTGGAACCATCAAAGAAACCGGCACTCATCGTGGCTGCGACTTGAAAACCTGCTATTTTACGATCGGCCATCATAAAGCCCTCTTCACTTACCTTCCTGGAAGAAAGGATGCCGATTGCTAGGACGATTGCTAGATAGATTAAGAAAAACAAGGTGGTTAAGGTCAATGCTAATTGGGTTGTGGATGTGTTTAAAAAAGTTTATTATGAGATGCCCAGTGGCTTTTGGTTTCATACGTTGTTCTTTCGAAAAATCCGGAAAACATATGGATTGAACCTCTAATGTTCCGGATTTCTTGAGCAAGGTTTTATATTGAAGTTCTCTTTCCCCCTAACCACAAGGTTTAAATACAAGTAGGACTTGTACGACTTTATGCAACTGAGTGTGAAGAACGTGACGGAAAAGATATTTCGTGAATTTAAGGCTCAAGCCGTTTTGGAGGACCTTCCGGTAGGGGAAGCGCTGACTCAGGCAATGAAACTCTGGATGAGCCGTTCCAAAAAGCCCAAGCTACATTTCATGGACATGAAAACCTTTAACGGCCCCAGGCGATTGAGCGAAGAAATAGACGAAGTGTTGTACGGATGACTCTCCTTCTTGATAGCAGTGTCTTATGTGCTTTTATCAATCCCAAAGATGTACATCATCTTCGAGCACGGACCCTTATGCGGGTGGTTTTATCCAACCAATATGGGAAAGCTCTGTTTACCGACTACATCTTTGACGAGACGGTCACCGTGCTGCTGCGCAAAGTGGGCAAAGACGCTGCATTGGAAATGGGTAGGTATTTACTCCAATCTGAATTTGTCATGGCCCCGATCGAAAACCCTGTGTTTAATGATGCTTGGAAACTCTTTGCGCAAGTTGAAATGAGCTTTACCGACTGCATCAGCCTAGCCTTCTTGAAGTTGTTTAAGGTCGAATGCATCGCTACCTTTGATAAAGGCTTTAGAAACAAAGGCGTGAAAGTGATTGGGTTATGAATTTGTTTTGATTCTGACTTTCTCCGTCATCTGGTGCTGTTTGGAGAAACGTTTAAATCCCCCCCTCCTTTTCCGATCGTTATGGATGCAATTCGAGGCATTGAAGACTTTCTTTCCAAAACAGAACGAGATTTTCGCACTACCTTTTATTTACACCGAGGAAGCATGGATTGGGCTGAATCCTTCTTGGACAATCAGCATTATGGTGTGCTAGGTCCGGATGAACTAGGGCCTGGAAGTGCTCCTTATGTATTTGTAGGGAGAAAAACATGGCCGATGAAAATTCAACCGAAAGGCTCTCAAGGTTATTTCCAAATCGGATTTGGAGCCATCCGACGTGTTCCTGAATTGCCACTGGATAACGCAGGTGACCTTGCCCGTGCTGCTTCCTCCTTGCATGTAGGAGAAACACGTGGCTATTTGCGCTTGGATTATGACA
>CAYOJS010000049.1:0-1963 GCA_964404345.1 uncultured Methanosarcinales archaeon | reverse complement strand
TACTCGTCTTTATGTGACGGATTCGGATTTTATCTCCTTTACTCTTTTACTACGGCAACATCACGGCTTGAGAAATACGGATGTTCCTCCTTGCCTCAAACGTCCGGGCGAAGACCCTGCCTGGCCAACCTTTCCAGATAAGATGCCGCTTGAATTAAAGTAAGGAATTGAAGATGTGATGGCTTGCCTCAAGAGTGCGCTGCTTCCTCTTTCTGAATACCCTCAACCTGGAGAAACTCCTCAACTCACCGCGGGCAGAAGAAGAGCTAGGTTTTGATTCTGACTTTCTCCGTCATCTTCTTCGTGCTGACGTAGCCTAAGGCATCTACGTTCGGGTCATAGAGTTCGATCATGTCGAGGTCTTGGCGGGGGAAGACTCTCGCGTCTGTGACTTCTCCTTTTGCGACTAACTCTTTGAGTGCCTTGTATTTCTCCAGCTCTAGATAGAAGTCAACGTCGCCCACGTGATGACGGTAAGGGTCTGGAGCACGGATGTATAAGTAGGTGTAGGTCGCTCGGGGAATCCCGCCTTTGGCGGGGATGACGATGGGTTCGTGTAATCGGAAGTACTTCTGGTTGATGTTGTCGGAGGGGTCGGTGAGCTGCTCTCGGAGCTTGGTGAGGAAGGCGTATTCATCGTCGTAATGGCAGAAGATGCCGATGTTCCCGGCATTGGGAAGGTATATACCGAAGGACTGTTTGCAGAGCTTGTAGCAGGAGAGGTGGGTGTGTTTAATCGCTTCCATTAATTGGGTTTTGTCCTTGATGGGGCTGAAACGGTAGAGTTTCACTTTTGATTTATGCTCTTTCTTGTCCATTTTTGTTTACACGTGTCCATTTTTGTTTATAAAGTTGCGGTGAGGTTTCTTTCCCATTACTGCAGAATCAGAGCCACTATGCTCACAAACTTTCTAGCGTTCTCGAATATGTCGTTCAGTTTTCGCTCTGTATACGTCTTTATGGCTGCGTACCGCGCGATATTGCTTTCGGTCTTGGCCTCTTCAAAGTATTTAACGTATTCATCTTCAAAGATCTTGTAAGACTGATCTAGGAGCTCAAGATCCTCTCTTTCTATCTGCGAAGGCACGCATAGGTAACCTAAGGCGACTTGTGCGGCTTCGTGGCTGTGTATTTCGTACCCTTTTGATAGAATGAGTGCCTTTGCGCAGTAAAGCATAGAATAGTAAGAGACGGTGATGGCCCAGTAATTCCAATACAACTTTTCTGGTTGTTCCTCTTTTGGTTTTAGGTCTTTGATGTGCTTTGCGATGAGAAGGCTGTTTTCGCCTTTCTTCAAAAAAAGCTTTATCTTAAAAACTTGGCTAGAAGGTTTTATCTTGTCTTGCTTCAAAAGCTCTTCAAAACGAGCCTGGTCGTCATTCATCTAGAAGGACCTCCCAGAAGCCCTCTGGATTGTTCAAGATGACATGGTCTTTAAGAGCCTGCTTGCCCACGTTTTCTTCTTTCTCTTGAAGCATTTTTTTCATCTCTTTGTGGGTTACGAATATTGGGTTGATCCTCTTTTTGAACAAGGTTTCATACTTGGAAAAGGAGACTGATTTTTTTCCTTTACGGTTGAGGATGAGAAGATCGATGTCTGAGGCTTCTTTTTGAGTGCCCTTGGCATAACTGCCGAATAAGAGAATTGGGTCTTGGGTGTTGAGCTCGGAAACGATCTTGCTTAATAGAGGTTGTTTTTTGAGGTATTCCTTCTTCTCTTCCTCTGAGCTGATGGCTAAGTAAGACTTGAGGATTGGGCTTTTGTTTAAGGTTAAGGTCTTTGCTTTTCCGACTCTTTCAATGGTTAAGAGGTCTTTTATTTGGTTTATGGTGCGATAAAACGTGGCGTACGGCACCTTCACTGCTTTGCTTAATTCAAGCATGGTGAAGGGTTTACGATGCTTTCCGAGGTAGTTTAAGATCTTTAGTTTATTATCCATAATTGGATAATGTTATCCCTATT
>CAYOJS010000048.1:0-9271 GCA_964404345.1 uncultured Methanosarcinales archaeon | reverse complement strand
GATTAAAACTAATTATGAGGTGGAAATGTGATGGGAGACCCAAAAAAATGCGGAATAGCGATGTTAATCGTCGGTGTATTGATACTGCTCAACCAATACGCAGTACACTTAGACTGGTGGACGTTTGTAGGAATAATCTTCATCCTCAAAGGCATCTGCTTCATGACGACTTGCCAGAGCAGCTGTGAAATGCCCGCTAAGAAAAGGAGAAGATTATCCTCTACACTCAACCGCCAAGAACCGCCCGTCAAAGACAGGCGGCATGGAACATGCCGCTTACCTAGTAGCGGTTCTTGATCGTACTCAGAATTCTACATTTTATGAATGATTGTCAATGACCCATTCTACATATGTGGAATTCTGATACTTTAAAAAGCTGTTCTGATTCTATAAAGCCATGACTCAAATTCGCGCTCCTATCTGCTCTGTACTGGGCCATGTTGACCACGGCAAAAGCAGCCTGCTGGACGCCATCCGAGAAAGCAACATTGTTGCCAAAGAAGCTGGAGGCATTACGCAAGCCATTGGAGCCAGCATGATCCCCCTTGCCACGATTCAAAAGATCTGCGGACCCCTCCTTGACAAACTCAAACTCAACTTCACCATTCCTGGCTTGCTCTTTATCGATACTCCTGGTCACGCCGCCTTTACTAACCTACGAAAACGAGGCGGCAACCTAGCTGACATCGCCATTGTAGTCGTTGACATGAATGAAGGCTTCAAACCTCAAACCTTTGAAAGCATCGACATTCTACGAAGCTACAAAACCCCGTTCATCATTGCCCTTAACAAACTAGACTTGCTCCAAGGATACGAGGAAAAGAGCACTGACGTGCTGAGCTCGGAAGGCAAGCAGCAGGACTCTCGTCCTGAGCTCAGCAGACAATCTGCTTCGCTTCCTCGGAAGGGCAAAAACTTACTCGAAAATATCCAACTACAAAGTCCTTATGTGCAGCAATTGATTGATCAAAAGATCTACGAAACCGTTGGCCAGCTTTATGAAAAGTACAAGATGAACACCGAGCGATACGACCGCGTGGATGACTACACCAAACAGATTGCCATTGTTCCCTGCAGCGCCAAAACACATGCTGGAATCCCTGAACTGCTCATGGTCCTCTCTGGACTCGCCCAAAAATTCTTAGAACAAACCCTCAACATAAACCCCACTGGACCTGCTCAAGGCATCATCCTGGAAATCAAAGAAGAAACAGGCCTTGGGAAAACATTGGATGTTATCATTTATGACGGGACGATTCACATAAACGATATCATTGTCATTGGCGGCATCGAACAGCCTATTGTCACACGAGTTAAGGCCCTCTTTGAGCCTGCACCGCTTTCGGAGATGCGCGACCGAAAAACCAAGTACAATCCCGTCCAACAAGCCATTGCCGCGACGGGCATTAAAATCGTAGCTCCTGACATTGAAAATGCCATTGCCGGCATGCCACTTATCGTTCCCGGAAAGAACCTGGAAGAAGCCAAGAAAAAAGTCCAAGAGGAAGTCGACGAAGTTGCCATCCAAACCGACAAAAATGGAGTCCTCATCAAAGCCGACAGCCTCGGAAGCCTAGAAGCCCTGACTACCCTGCTGAAAGAAAAAAACATTCCCATCCGAAAGGCAACGGTAGGACCGATCATGAAAAAAGACTACAGCGATGCTGAAGCCAACTACGAACAAGACCCCCTCCAAGCTGTCATCCTTGGTTTTAACATACCCTCTGCTGAGAGCACCGAACGCGTTAAAGTACTAACGAGCGACGTCATCTACCGGCTTATCATCGACTACACTAAATGGGTAGAAGAAGAAAAAAGAAGACTCGAAGAAAAGGAACTTGAAAACCTTATTAGGCCGTGCAAACTCGAGTTTTTAAGAAACTGCAGCTTCCGCGCCAGCAACCCCGCCATCCTTGGCGTTGAAATTATCCGAGGCATTGCTAAAACAGGCATCCCCCTCATGAAAAATGACGGAAAAAACATCGGGAAGATTGCGAGCATGCAACTCGAAAAAGAAGGCGTTTCCAAAGCTGAAAAAGGAACGCAGCTTGCGATTTCACTGCCCGACGTGACCATCGGAAGACAAGTCCAAGAAGGCGACATTTTCTATTCCGCCATCCCTGAAGAAGATTTTCGAAAAATAAAAACGCTGAAGAAATACCTGAAGCCTGAAGAGGTTGAGGTTCTGAAGGAAATTGCACAGATCAAGCGAAAAGAAAACCTGGTATGGGGGGTATAATGAAGATCAAACACCTAACCGTTCTCAATAGCCGCGAAGTTAAACAGATTCATGAACAACTGGAACAGCAATATGGCTTCGACCAAAAACTGCCCTACGCCTTTTTAAAAAGCAACAAAGACAAACTCTACATTGTACATCGAGACGTTGACAAGATAGATGCCAGCGACCTCAAGATTGACACCCTGGGATTGTACTTTGCCACCCAGTATCCAGGTGAACTACGGTTAAGCATGGAAGGAAGCCAACTCCTCAGTTCAAACGCCCACAGGTGTGTTCTTGAACTCACCAAAGAACAAGCCAAAACCTGGTTTCGAGGAGAAGATTTACCTGTTTCTCCAGACCTGGCTGGCTTCCAGATTGTACGGCATGGCTCAGACTATTTAGGCTGCGGCAAAGCAGCTAAGGGAAAACTCTACAACTACCTCCCCAAAACCAGACGCATCCTGCCTGAACACACACCGAATGAGTAATCTATATATACTTCCAACACACAAAAAAAGCCTATGTTCCACGAAGAACACTTTGCCCATACCTTCCAACAAAAAGGATGGACTAAACGAGAAATCCAAGAAGCTGTACGTATCTTGAAAAAAGCAGAAGAAAAAAAGCACCCCATTCACAAGCTCGTTGAAAACAACTTACTTGGAGTCGCCCTACTCAAAGCGTTTATTGCCAACTTGTTTGCAACTACGGTTGCTATTCCCTTCATCTTATCTTTCCAAGGACGCACTCTTTATGTCTTCCTCGCCATGCTCGGACTCTCTTTCGGCATGGTCTTACACAGCGTCCTTAAACAAGTCGAAAACCTAGAAACCCGGCACCACACTCTAGCCTTTATCTTCCTAGCCATCACCATCTTAATCCAGTTCCAAATTGGCTTACACCTTGCCCGACAACTGGTTCATTACCTTCAACTCAACCCCATTCAAGACCCTTGGTTTATAACGCTCTCTTATCTGATCCCCTACCTATGCCCCTACCTCTACTTGCTCCTGGAGGAGAAACAATGGATCTAACTGAATGGACCTTAACCTATGTCAAAAACAAAGACCTCCTACAACGCAAACTCCAACATCACACTCAAAAAGGAAACACACTCACTTTTCATTATAAAGATCGAGTGCATGACTATGTCATCCAAGAAACCCTCTCCGACTGTACTCGACATAAAACCGGTGCCCCCCACCTAACCTTTGTATGCCCTGCCACACCCCCTAACTTAAACTATATCCTCAAAAACTGGAAAGAAATCATCCAACACAAAAACCTAAACCTCATCTTCGTCAACCTACAAAACCAAGACAAATGGATTCTGCATCCTGCAACACACCACCTGATTGCAGACGAAGAAACCCTTGAATTAGGCCTGAAAAGCATGTTCGCTCAAGTCGCTGGGCTGCCTTTACCTCCTGAACCCACACGACGAAAAAAAGAGAAAATGGTGGAGGATAATGAGGAAGAACCTGAAGAAGAAAGTGAAGAAGAATAAGACTCACTTTTTGCTTTTAATAAATACGAGTAAGATGACAGTGAACATAAGTAAAAATCCTGAAATTCTAAATGAAGTTGCAATGGTATATAAGTCCGCAACATAACCCATTAGAGGAGCAAATAGTAGATATCCTACATTCATCATTAACGAGTTTAATGAGAGAACGGTTGCTCTTTGCTTAGACTTTATTTGTTCATTCAATAAATGGGACAAAATAGGAGAGCCTATGGATCTAAAGAAAGCTAGGATTATTATGAATACAACTCCAGTATATCCTAAAAATAAAGCTGCCAATATCAACATAAGACCGTCTAGGGCTTTAGAGGCCATCAAAATAGGTCTATCACCAAATCTATCCGAGAGTCGATGCGATAAAAAGGAACCCAAGGCACCCATAAGAGAACCTAGTGCAGCAGCGATCCCGAAATAAGAGAGAGGAAGCTTTACAAAATTGAAAAAGATCTGATCTAGGTGTGCTGTGGATTCTGCAATACCAAAAGAAAACAAGCTAAACAAGGATAGCAAGAGTAGCTGCTTATTCGAAAGAAATATTTTGATAGAACCCTGCATCTGCTTAAAGATATTTCTATGCGTTTCTTTCTTGTATTGCGATTCTGTTGTTAAAAGAAATGAGATCAGATAAATGATAGAGAGCGGTATTGAGAGGAGTATCGGTAATCGAATATTGTATGCGGCCATCCATCCACCTAGAATAGAGCCTATTAAGGCCCCTAACCATGCTAGTGTATTCCAATGCCCCACACGCATCTTATATTCACTTTCTCTCTTTAACTGCTTAAGCGAGTCATATACCACTGCTTCCTGAGTTCCGCTGGTAAGGGTCCCTTTAATTGCAAAGAGTATGGAAAACACAACTAACATGTAGAAATTGGTTGAGAATGCTAACAATGAAGTGGCTGCAATGGAAAGAAAACCCGCCAACACCAGAGTCTTTTTTCTTCCGAATAAATCCGCAAAGGCACCTGTAGGTACTTCCAAAATGATTGAAATAAAGGCTTGAATGCTAAAGAGCAAAGCGACCAGAGTGACTGCATTCACAATTTGATTGAAGAATAAAACCATTACTGGTAAATAAAAAACGAGGTTCGAAAGAGTCGCACGCAGGTACTCTAACTTGATGTTTCTCTCGAGAAGCACCCTTTGCGACATACAAGCTCTTAACAAAGGCAGTTTATAAATCTACACATCCCAAATGTTTTAATACTGCCCCTTATCCCTTCTTTTCATGGAAACAAAAATCAGTACGGGCACAGCTCCCTTCGACTGGCTCTTGGAAGGAGGCTATGAAAAAGGAGTCATCACCACGATTTATGGACCTGGAGGAACGGGTAAGAGCGTTCTTTGTATGCTCTGCTGCGCCCACAGCATCAAAAACCAAAAAATCATCTACATCGACACGGAAGAAGGCTTCTCCGTTATTCGATTCAAACAGATCTGCGAAGACTATTCCTCTGTACTGGATAAGGTCATCTTTCTCAAACCCACCACGTTTCCCGAACAAAGCCAGAGCATCCAACAACTCAAAGAGATCCTCCTCAAACAAAAAGTAGGCCTGATTGTGGTTGACACCATCTCGATGCACTACCGCGCTGAATTGAATGATCAAAACAGCAAAGAACTCAACAACCAATTCGTCCTTCAACTTCGAGACCTAATCGAGATTGCCCGCAAAAAAGAGATCCCGATTTTGGTTACGAGCCAAGTCTACTCTGACTTGAGCGAGAAAGACAAAATGAACATTGTGGGCGGCTTGATGATCAAGAATATGTCCAAATGCATCATCGAACTCAAAAAGATAGACGGCAAGCGAAAAGCGATTCTGCGAAAACACCGCAGTTTGCCTGAGGGAAAAGAAATCCCTTTTCTGATCACTGAGAAAGGCATTGAAGAAGTAAAAGAAGAAAAGAAAAATTAAGCCTCTGTGAAATCTTCTACAGTATGTTTAAATGGAGTACTTACATCGGTCATGCCGCGCTTCTCCATGTATCCTTTTGTCAACAGGTAAAAGGCAAGACCTAAGCTCTTCTTACCTTTGTTATTACAAGGCACTACAAGGTCGATGTAATTTGATTGGTTGTTTGTATCTGAAAATGCTGCAACTGGAACTCCAACCTTCACAGCGTCCAAGACTGCGTTTCGATCCGGCCAAGCATCCACTACCACCATGGCCTTGATTTCTGTATAACTCGCCAATGCTGGATTGGTTAAAATACCGGGAGGATAACGCCCAGCGAACACCCTGACACCAGTCAACTTACTGAACAACTTAACCGGCTTCCAGCCACTTTCTCGACGACAAACCACCATGATATCTTCCGGAGCATACTTTGACAAAAAAGTTCCTAAAATACGCAAGCGCTCATCAATTTGCTGAATGTTCAACACGGATAGACCGTCGGAACGCGTCTTGTAAATAAAATTCGCCATGTACTTCGTCTTAAACTTTGTACCTATATGAATACCTGACTTCAAGTACTCATCGTTCGGAATCAATAACTCTTGTGTTTCTCCCATTTTTTAACCTCAGCGAAGACTTAAGAAAGGCTTCGCGTTATTATCGCCGACGCGGTTTTATGGATAAAGTCCCTTTGGGGCTATCCTTCATCCTCGGCTATGAAGTTATGGAACAAAGATCCGTTTATAAACGTTTGGTATGAATTAAAGTTATAACAACAAACTTTAACATTTAGATAAAATTGTAAAGTTTGTTGGATATAGAAAATCAAGAAAATCATGAGGATATACGAAAATTGATGTTATTTTCTATAAATAAGAAAAAGCATACCTCGAACGTTCGAGGTAGCAAAAAACAGCGAACTTATCTTCGCTTTTTCTTAGCTGCCTTCTTCTTTTTTGCCATGGTTGTATTCACCTCTTAGCGTGATTTCTTTATTTACGCCAATCTTCCTATTTAAAACTTTCGATTTGCAAATCTTTTTCTCCGTCGAAGCGTGCCAAAACGCCATATTGGGGCCCATTTGACAACAAAATCGAACGAACCAAGACAAAGTCCTTCACAACCCACTCTTTTCCTTCTGTTTTTATTTTTTTTACTTTTTTAACAACGTTTTCCTTTTCTGCATTTGCAAGATGCTTGATTCTTGCCAATGTAAGATGGTCCTTGAAAGGATGATCTTTCTTAAACTCAGGCAAGGCTAGACTTACTGCTCTTGCTAATGATTTTAAGCTTTCTCCGTCGACAAAATCCACCCATAAAACTCTTGGAGATGACTCATTCGGAAAAAATCCTGCTCTGTTTGTTTTCACATTGAAAGCCTTGAACTTTATATTGGACAACCGATCTATTAGGTTTTTAACGAGTTTTTCATCTACTTCTCCCAAAAACTTCAATGTGATGTGCATATTCTCAGCTTTTACCCAAGAAACGCCTTTCTTTGAAAAACTCCAAGAAGCCAACTCTACCTTTAGGTTTTCTGGAATCTCTACTGTTATAAACAATCGCATCCATGAAAAGAAAAAGAAGAAGAATAAAAAGATTTAGATTTAGAAATTCTCTGAATCCTCAGAAGAATCATATTGAGGCTCTTCTTCAGCAGGCTCTTCCGCAGATTCGCCAGACTGATTTTCACTGCTCTCAGATTGGCCTTCCGCTGCTTTTCCAGCCACTTCACCAAAACCCACTTTCTTCAGCACTTTGGTCACGCGAATGCGAACTTTGTCGCCTTGCTGGACGCCCGGCACAAAAACAACAAACCCATCCTTACGAGCAATTCCGTCGCCCTTTTCTCCAAGAGCTTCTATCGTTGCTTCAAACTCATCCCCTTCTCTGACAGGGGCAAATCTATTTCTAAAACCTCTAGGTTCCATATTTCTTATTCACCTTTCTATTTATGCAGTGAAGTAAGCCTTCAGAACAAGATTCATACTGCATATAATTGGTAGGAAGAAGTTTTTCTTTATAAATTTAGTGAAATCAACAATCTCTACTTTTAGGTCGAGATTGAGATCCTCAATTCCGAAGGAATTGGGATCCCAGCAAGCTTTGCTTGCTGAGGATTCCAAAAAAGCAGACCTCGGCTTAAAAATATAAGTATGCTTTTTTGAGAATCGACATCCACAAGAAAGAAAGAAAAAAGGGTTTGCACCCTCGGAAAAAGAGATTTTACGCATTTACGCGTACAGAAATCCTTCGGATTCAGAGAAATGCAAGGCATTTCTCGAACAAGAAAACAAAAGGTTTTCTTCGTTTCTCAGCATGAAATCTACGATTTCATGCGTCTTCAATGCCGTGTTCTGTGACTTGGAAAATGCACTCACTGTCCGGCAAATTCGGAGCATCGATCAATTTTCCAACTCGCGTACCCTTCTTACCCCGACGGAGATAAATACGGAAGGTACTGTTGTGGCCCACGATGTTTCCGCCAATGGCTTCGGTTGGGTCACCGAAAAAGGTGTCTGGCCTGGCCATCACTTGATTTGTAACATAAACACACAGATTGTACATGTCAGCAAGCTTGGCTAGCGTATGCATGTGCTTGTTCAGTTTTTGCTGACGCTCCGCCAGTGTTCCACGGCCGACAAACTCGGCACGGAAATGCGCTGTGAGGGAATCTACGATCACCACACGGACATTCAAGCCTTGCTTGATTAATTCTTCCACTTTTTCTGTAAGCAACATTTGATGATCGGAGTTGAAAGCTCGCGCCACCTTGATATTTCGCAAAACTTTGCTAGGATCCAATTTCTTGCCCAAAGCAAACTGCCGGATGCGTTCTGGACGGAAGGTATTCTCTGTATCAATATATACAGCTACCGCAGTCGGATCGGGTACTTGGCAATTCACCGCCAAGGCATGCGCAATCTGCGTCTTGCTGCTTCCGTATTGACCGAAGCATTCTACGATCGCACCGGTTTCAAACCCACCTGCGAGCATCGTGTCAAAATTCTTACTCCCACTACTAATACGAATGACCTTCTCCCGTTTCTTCAAGATGTCTTCGCCTGACTGGAAACCCATCTCGAAGTTGTCTCGCGCGGCTTGAATCATTTTTCTTGCCACGGTCTCTGTAATGCCGGAAGCTTCAACGAGCTCACCTGGCGTAGCGACAGCAATCGCTAAAGGCGTGTCAAAGCCGGCTGCTGCTAGTTTTTCTGCTGTAGCGGCACCTACCCCTGGAAGGTCTCCCACTACCTGCTCTTTCTTCGAAGTTGTGATGACCAACTTCTTCTCTACTTTTTGCTCTACCTTTGGTTCTTCCATTTTTTCTGCCTTTCTGGGCAACTGTTTCAATTCTAATTCTTGCATGGTAAACACCTCATGTTTATTAATTTTAGCTGATTTTATACAGCCTGACTGTTTTAATAAAGATTTCCGAGTGAAAATCGGAAACTTTTCGGATTTAAGCTTTCAAATCTGGAAACTTTACGCCTCCTCGTCGGAGCCATCGGGTGCAAACGATAAAAATTCGTATGCCTTTGACAAGACCAATGAAGCCTTAGGCAAATCGTTTGCCCTTAACGAATTCGTTGATTGCCAGATGCCTGACTTATCCTTG
>CAYOJS010000047.1:5475-9518 GCA_964404345.1 uncultured Methanosarcinales archaeon | reverse complement strand
TAAAAAGTTCTAAAAGCATTTAATTTTATTTTTTCTTCTCTTTTTTTTCTGATTTCGTACCTTCTTTCTCTACTTTCTTCACTTCTTCAAGCAGGTTTTTGAACACATCCGCTGAAGAGAATTGTTGAAGGGCTTTCTGAAGGATGGCTTTGCTCTGAGCGTATTCTTTCTGAGCCAGATAGGCTTGGGCAAGGTTGTAGTAGTATTCAGGAACCAAAGGGTTAAACCGTATCTGGTTGAGGAGCAGCGTGACCGCTTCCTGGTACTTTTTTTGAGCCATGTACGTCGTAGCCAGATTATTAACCATCTTAATCGTGTAAACATTGGTAAAGTTGGGGCTGTAAAGCAGTCCTTGTTGAAGGAGTTGCTCCGCCAACTCATATTGCTGATGAGTTAAGTGCAAAAAACCAATGGTATTGTACAAGGGAAAGTTGCCTGGATTTTTTTCAAGGCCTTGCTGGCAGACCTCCGCAGCATCTTTATACCGTTCCAATTTAACATAAAGATTGGCCAAATTGACATAAGGCATCGTTGGATTGTGAGGAGTGTCCAGGCTTTTCCGATAATACTCGACAGCCTCTTCATGGTGGCCCATGATCTCGTGGGTAATCCCCAAGTAAAAACCAGTGAGCTTCAATGAAGGATTGAGCTGATAGGCCTTCGTAAAGAATTCCAACGCCTTCGGATAATCGGCATGGTTGAAATAATAAACACCCACCTCGAAGAGCGGCTTGTCGTCTTTAGGGTTTTTCTTGACCTCATCCAATCCAATCTGCAGGTAAAAGTCATCTTTTTTTTCTCGCACTTCTGGATTGATCAGGGCTTTATTGTAATGGTGAATAATAATATTAGTGGGCTGCACTTTGTAGCCAATTTCTTTCAAGCTTGGCCCTACAGCCTCGTGGACTTGATACATAAAGTAAATCTCTTTTTTGCGTCTAAACAAACGGATGATCTTGTTGTCGTCATAGCAGGGCATTCCTCGCGCGTAGGGATCAGAAGGATCCGTAGCATTGGTCACATACAGCAAACTAGGTTGGCGGTAATTCCGTTGAATAAGGGCGTAGCCATCCACGTCTTCAAACTCCATCAGGTCCCGAACCCTCTTTAAGTCCTCAGGGCTGATGACCTCATCCGCATCCAAGCATAAAATCCAGTCGCCCGTCGCATGCTTCAAGCTCTCATTGCGCGCCGCAGCAAAGTCGTTCTTCCACTTAAAATCAAAGACATTCTTGGTGAATTTCTTGGCCACTTCTTTTGTTTTATCGGTACTGCCTGTATCCATAATAATAATTTCATCCACAAACTTCTTCACAGCTTCCAAGCACTTAGGCAGGTCTTCCTGCTCATTTTTCACAATCATGCATAGGCTGAGTTTGAGTGCCTTGTCGGCTTTGGCCATAATGAGCAGAACAAAGAAGGGATTTAAAAAGGCTTGGTTGGGATCTTATTTTTGGCAGACGCCCAAACTCGTATAATCCAATAAAAACAAGCACACTTATAATAGGCTGCCACATTCTAGGGATTAACAGAGACAAATTCTCTCATTGGAGGCAATAACATGTCAGATGAAACTACACAACCAGAGCAAGCTAGCGAACAACCTAAAGTTGAAGAATCTCAGTAAATTTAACGAGTTTCTACAATTGTTTTATTTTTTTCTTTTTTTATGCCCGACAAACAGACAGATACCTTTATAAGCCTCTCTCGTTCCTTAGGAGAATGGGTATTTCAACAGATAAGCTCGAGGAATTCAAAAAAAAGATTGCTAATGCGAAGAAAATCTTGGTATTCTTTGACGATGATTGCGATGGCCTTGCCGCCTTCTTGCAAGTCTATAAATACAAGGGCGAAGCGGTTGGTGTCGCTATTAGGGCCGTTCCAGAGCTTAAGGCAGAATATCTAAGAAAAGTCAAGGAGCACAGTCCTGATCTCATCTTAGTTTTTGACATGCCTATGATCACCGAGGAATTCTTAGACCAAAATAAAGTTCCTTTGATCTGGGTGGATCATCATGAACCCAAACAGCCAAAAGGCATTACGTATCTAAACCCTCACTTAGAAGAGGAAGAAGACAACCGCCCGACATCGTACTGGGTGCATCAAGCGTTAGGCACGAGTGTATGGCTGGCCACGACCGGTTGCATTGCAGACTGGTTCTGGCCCGACTTTGCCGATGAGTTCAGAAAGGAATTTGCCGACTTATTGCCCAAGAACCTCAAGACAGCTCCAGACGCATTATTCAATTCAAAAGTAGGCACCCTAGTTCAAGTCCTCTTGTTCAACTTGAAAGGTTCAGTCTCCGACATGAATAAGTCCATCAAAACCTTCACAAAGGTCCAATCCCCTTTAGAAATCTTAGAGCAGACGTCCGATCCGGGTCGTTTTTTATACAATCGTTATCTTCCCTTTCGGAAAGAATACGAGCGCATCTTAAGCTCCATTCCCATTTCCAAGGACAAGTTCATCGTCCATATCTATGAGAATGCAGGAAACGCCTACTCAGCAGAGATCAGCAACGAGCTCATGTACCGTCATCCCGACAAGGTTTTGTTGATCGGTAGAAAAAGCCAGGGTGAGATGCGCTGCTCGTTGCGTGCCACGGACAAGGATGTCTGGACGCCCTTGCAAAAAGCACTGAAAGGATTAGAAGGCTATGGCGGCGGTCACAAAAATGCATGTGGTTTGAGTGTAAAAGAAAAGGATTTTGACAAGTTAGTGGCTGTTTTAAAAGAAGAATTAACGTGAAGGTTTTGCCTTTTGGCAGAACGTCAAAAACCTAAAAGGTTTTTGTAGGTTTCCGAACCGTTCTATATCGCCTGTATAAGAAGAAGATCAAAACAAAGGCAAGTAGGGTCATCAAGAAGACACGTCCAAGTACTTTTTCAATGACGGGGTACGCTTCTCCAAAGACATATCCAATGCCAACCGAAGTATAGGCCCAAAAAAATCCTCCGAAGATATTATAAAAAAGAAAGGTGGAGCGCTCCATCTTAGCCGTGCCAGCAATAAAAGGAGTAAAGGCCCTTGTCACTCCATAAAATCGTCCCAATACAACTGTAATGCCCCCGTACTTCTTAAAATACTGTTTGGATTTTTCATACGGCAAGTGTTCGAGGAAGAAAAGCTTAGGGTGCCTTTTAAGCCACTTTTCTCCGTACAGCGAGCCCAGGTGATAGCCGATCCAGTCGCCGATAATGCCCCCCATGGCCGCAAGGAAAACAAGGAGATAAAAGTTCGCCCACCCTTCATACGCGACCACACCTGCTAGGATAACGAAGATCTGCCCGGGAATGAAAAGACCGATAAAAGGGGCTGTTTCGACGAGGGCTGCTAGAAAGACAAAGACATACGTAAAGAGAACAGGATAACCATTAAGGTCTTGCAAGGAGAGCATAACAAAAACAGTCACTATCTCCTTATATATCTATAGGAAAGGAACTAAATAATCGTATATTCCTTTCCTGTATCCCAACGGAATTTACAGTTTACTTATTCGATTATTAAATTCCGTTGCCATAATGTAATGAGAAGTCCATTATGCTTCGTTGTTTTTTGTTATGCCTTTCCAGCCGTTTTGGGGGGTGGACATGCACCCAAGTATAGCCCCATTTTTTGAGCATGGCTTCAGCATTCGGACTAATCGCAGGACTAGCCAGGATGCCTTTCACTTTCTTCACACCTTTCAGCTCGATAATCTTTTCCACATACCGTCGCAGTTGTGTTACGGCATCCAGGTTCGCCGTGTATCGTTTGCATTCCACAATCACCAAATTCCCCTCACGATCATGCCCAAAGACATCGATAAAGCCAAACTTCGTGTGTTCTTCTCTTGACAACGGTTTGAAATCTTTACCAATGGAAGTCGGGTTTTTCATGATCCAGTCGCTCATGTCCCTTTCCGTTCCAACCAGTTCCAATTTTTGTCCGTCTTCCAATTTCTGAGCCAGGCAGTCATACACTTTATAGATCTCAATGTCTAAGTAGTCTTTATCCGCAGGGTGATACGCTTTAAGAGTATAATGCTTATTCTCATGCTCCAG
>CAYOJS010000047.1:0-5465 GCA_964404345.1 uncultured Methanosarcinales archaeon | reverse complement strand
AACTCAGTGCCGGCTTTCATGTAATTAATGGGTGTGCTTCCCTCGGGTTGGTGCACCTGAATAGTCTTGTCTTGCTTGACAAGAATCAACCGATCGCCTTTGTCCAAAAAAGCCTCAGCTCTTCCGCTGTACTGAATGCTGCACTCGCAGAAAAAGACAATCATCTGGGCCTTCTTCATGGCCTCGTCAAAGTGTTCTCGGAAATGAGAAAAGTCCATACAACCAGAACTCAGCAAGGGTTTTTAGGTTTTGCGATTATGAGAGGGTTAACTTCTTCCCCGTCTTCTCCTCATGCGCCTTCACGGCTTTCGGGCTACCCTTCAGCAATCGCCTCACTGTATTGTGCACGGACGCAGACTCCTCAAGAGGGATGGCTTCTAAAATGCGCAGCAAGGCCTCCACAATGGGAACTTGGTGTGTTGAATCCAATTGATTGAGTTGGTTGAACGCAGAGAGCATGCGGAAGGTCGTCATCTCGTTCCACCTTCCGAGTTGTAAGAGGCACGTAGTCAGATAATCAAGTCCTTCAGGTGTGAGCAAGGATAGTTTACGGTTCAAGGCATAGTTCATGTACAGGGCTCGTTGCTGGGGGGCTTGTTCAATCCGGTAGTGATGGTCTTTGGCTGTTTCTTGAATGAGTGCAATGGCTTCTTTTCCTTCCATGCTTCCGATGGTGGAAAGGTAGCTTTCCCAGCTGACAGGACTTTGTGTGAATTCGTCTTTAAGGGACCTTGCTAATTCAACTCGGTCAGGTGCTTGCGTTTTCAGGTAAAGCCGCAAGGCAGTGTATCGATCGGGGTAGTTCACAGCGCTATTCAGTTGGTTTAAAAGAAGTTCATACACTTCCTTGGTCTCAAGGCTGGCCAAGAGGTCGATGCAGGTTGTCTTGAGTCTTCTGTTTTTGATCGTAACGACTTCATGGCTCAACTCACTTCGGTGGGGGGGAGAGCTCGCAAGGTCATGGTAGATGACTGAGAGTTCATCCTTATACTGCTCAGCGAGGGTTTTCTTGATTTTCTTGGTGGCGTCATAAATCGCTTGGTACTTGTGCGACTGGGTGTCATCCCGAATCATATCTGCAATGCGGAGCATGAATCCTTTCACACCCACGTCAAGCCGATCGTCTTGCAAGACCTTCCCAAACAGCCCGGCAAAGGAAGGTCTGACTTCTAAAGACAGGTCATTGATCAGGCGCATCTTTTCTTGTTCGAGGAGTTCTTGGAAGGCCATGTACCGGTTCACAACATCAGAGTCCGTCAGAACCTGCAGCGAAAGTTGTTCAGGAGTCATGAACGGCTTGATTTTGCCGTAAAAGCTATGGCCCCTATTCAAGCTGACATAGGCCGGCTTTTCCTTTACAGGGTAAGTTATTTTTTCTTTCTGGTTCTTCATCCAGCATGTTTGGCTGGTTCCCGGGATATCTTTGCCTTGCTGGTCTACCAATGCTAAGCATACAGGGAACTGCCACGCTTCTGCTTCGCCTTGTTCAAGTTCAATCGTATACTGGTTGTTTTCATAATGAGTCTTAACCGTTAACGTCGGGTATCTTGGCCGTTTCAGCCAACCGTCAGCCATTTGTTGCAGTTCCATGTTAGAAACTTCTTCCATGGCTTGAATCCAGTCTTGACTAGTGGCATTGATATGTTTAAATCGTTGATAGTAGCGAGCGAGTCCTTTTTTGAAAGCATCTTTGCCTATAAGGAGTTCGATCATGCGAATGAATTCAGGGGCCTTAACGTACGTGACAGAAGTAATCAGCTCATTGGCCGAGTTGAATCCTTGAGGGATGATGGGCAAGATCGCGGGGCTGTTGTCTTGGTCAAAAATGCCGGTCATGGGTGCATAAAGCATAAGGATGCATTGGATGCGGACGTAATCTTCGCCAAAGAGCTGTGCCCAATAGTCTTGTTCTGCATGCACGGTCACGGCTTCATTCAGCCAGATTTGGAAGGGGTCTGTACCTGTCACTTCACTGCCGTTCAAGTTGTGGTAGAATTCATGAACCTTGACTCGAAGCATGTATTCATAGGCTGAGTCATCCATGAACGGCGTAGGCATAATCGCGTTCGTGATAATAGTCGTGTTGCCGACGTTTTCCATGCCTCCAATGTCTGAGTTTTGCATACCAATCTCTCGATACACCTTTCCAGTGTATTGGTAGCCGCTGTACTTGTGTATCCAAAGGATGGCTTGTCGTGTGATTTCAAGGCTTTGCTCGGCCACTTTCGGATCTGATCCAAGAGGGGCTAGCAGCTCCAATCGGAAAGATTTTCCATCTGGATATTCACAGGGTTTGGTAAAGGTAGCATACGTTCCAACGCCTAAGAAGAACAGGTAGGGTGCCATGGGCGTCGTGTGATTATGGTAAATCATCTTAGCGCGTCCCTTTCCCAAGTGAAGGGGTTTAGGGTTTCCTTTTTCATCCGTGCATTCCGGTGCAGGGTCTCCATTCGATAAAAAGTTGGTATATGTCGAATCCGCAATAATCGTCGTGGTATAGGTGCACTTGGCTGTCATGTCGTCAAAGCACGGCACCAGTCGTTGAAACCCCCACTGCTGACATTGTGTAATTTGCGTCGGTGGAGCGCCGGCAGGCGTTTCATCGTAGTACAATCCTTCGAGGATGTTGTTCGTCGGCCGACAGGTAGTCTCCGTCCGAATGACGAATTCCGTTCCTATAGAGATAGTCTTAGAAAAGCTCAGTACCAATTTGTCGTTTTCTTTTTCATACTTAAACGTCAAAGGTTGTTTTTCTTTCTTGTCCAAATCCGTGTACAGGTAGCAACCTTGAACCTCCATGTTCTTCGCATCCAGCTTTAATTCAGTAATGTCCTGCAAGGCCTTCATGCGAAAGTCATTGCTCACAACCGTATGGTCGTCATGCATGTCAAAGATCAAATCCATGTGAATCGTCTTCACAGGTAGTTTCCCGAAGGCTTCTGGGTAGTACTTGAATTCGCGCATGAACCCTTCTTTTTAGAGGAAGTATTTATGGGTTTTGATTGGGTCCGACCGCTCGAGTGTATAAAAGAATAAGTCTATTTACGCCGTCATTAAGACCAAGATGCCGTATCTCACTGGGTTGCATACGTAGATTTCCTCCCATCGCTGCCGATAAGTTTCCATTCGAGAGTTCAGATTCAAGGCTTAAGAGTGTTCCAGATGAAGTTTCTCTTTTTAGTGCTTCATATCCACTGTGAAGTCTGCCCTTATTTTCTTGAGCGCCTCTCTGGGTCAAATAGACAGCTTGCAACTGCCCTTCATGGTCTGGGCCTCAAGTTCCCAATCCTATCGCTACAACCATTTCTGGAGTGCAGAGCTGTTGGTTTAATGTCGCTCCCACCAGAGCGGCAGTCAAGAAATCTGTTTCTGACAATAAAGTTCTTTGATCTACCACCTGATAAACAATTGTATCATCTCGATCAAACAATCCTTCCAATCGTCCAAAGGGAGTACCAGGTTTTGCCATTTCGAGAAGAGTTATCTAGTATTTTAAATACTTAATCTCTATCTCCAGCCAGACAACCCGCCTAAAACTTTTAAGCGAAAGCTTTATAAACGGATTTCCGTTCCTTTTTCTCAATCCACACGTATGGGTCCTTGTTCGAGCAATACGATCAAAAGCAAGGAGATCAAGACACAAACGCGTGGTTTAGCCCGACACGAGAGTCCTCAAGTGAGGTCGGACCAAAGTCCTACTATGAACAAGAGAGTTAGTGTTTCGGGCGACAACTTTCATAATCATAGATTTCCATTTCAGGAGAACAAGCTCATCATGATCCTTACTTCCTTCCAACAGTTCGGTAGGTAAATTAAGCGGTTTGTTCTAGAGGCTAATGCCTTTTACTTGAGTGGACACAAAAGGTGATTGCGATGGCAAAAATAGCTCAAGTAGCAGCAAAATACATAGTTAATTCCAGCATTCAGATTGATGGTGTCGTTGACCGTCCAGACGTGATTGGTGCCGTTTTCGGCCAGACAGAAGGCCTTCTAGGTGCTGATCTTGAATTAAGGGAATTACAACGTTCCGGTCGAATCGGACGCATTGAAGTGAATACAGAAGTCAAGGGCGGTAAAACCGCAGGTACGATCGTTATCCCAAGTTCTTTAGACAAAGCCGAGACGGCCATCATTGGCGCCGCCTTGGAAGTCATTCAACGAATAGGTCCGTGCAATGCAAAAATCAAAGTTATAAATATTGAGGATGTTCGCGTCTCCAAGCGTCAGTTTGTCTTGGAAAGAGCCAAAGAGCTTTTGAAAGCCATGATGGATGGAATCATGCCGGATTCGCAAGAATTGGCAGACGAAGTCGCCTACAGCGTGCGCATGATGGAAGTGCAGGAATATGGTCGAGACCGTCTTCCTGCAGGCCCTGGAATTGAAGAATCCGAGGAAATCATCCTCGTAGAAGGCAGAGCTGATGTCTTAAACATGCTTAAGCATGGCTTCAAGAATGTGATCGGAATGAACGGAACCAGCGTTCCGCAAACCATCATTGAGCTCAGTAGGAAGAAGACCATGACTGCTTTTGTCGATGGAGATCGCGGTGGAGACTTGATCATCAAGGAGCTTTTAGCCGTGACCGAAGTGGATTTCATCACCAAAGCACCCGATGGAAAGGAAGTTGAAGAGATCACCAAGAAAGAGATGCACAAGGCCTTGCGAAGTAGAATTGCAGCCGAGCAGTTCAGATCCGAGGGATATCATCCTCCACAGGAAGGACACCGGGAAGAACATCGCGGCCCATCCCCCATGTCTCGTCCTCCAATGGGTCCTCCGCGTCCCATGGGTCCAGGGGGTCCAGGCCCAAGCAGCAGCATGGCTTCAGCTCCTCCAGCACCCATAAGAAAACGCACCTTAACTGACAAGGAAAAGGAAACCTTCAAAACCATGCTAGAAGATCTCGTTGGAACAAAAGGTGCTTATGTCTTGGACATGAACCTCAACATTCTAGGTAAAGTGCCGGTCTCTGAGTTGCAAAGCACGATCAAGAGTCTGCGCAGTGGCGTTCATGCCGTCGTACTGGACGGCTCCGTGGACAAGGACTTGGCCGATGTAGCCGAGCGTGCCCGTGTTGCGCACTTAGTCTGCATGGAGACCAAGATCAAAGTGCATCCCCGCGTGAACATCGTCACGGGCGATGCCATTTAATTTTTCTCTATTTTTTCTTTTAACTTTCGAAACGCTTCCTTGTTCTCTTCCCATTTCAATAGTTTCAAAACGTCCTCGAGAGAAACCCACTTAAACGCATCATGTTCGGGGTAAATGTTCCGATCCATTCTTACTGCAGTATCCAGCCCTACTTCAAAGCCATATACATACTCAGTTATGGGCGTAATAGGCTTCCCCGTCAAGTAATGCGTATCATAGGTGTACTGATGCACGTCTTCCAGAACTCGAACCACCTGCTCACGGTCAATCCCTGTTTCTTCTTTCAGTTCTCGATAGGCCGCTTCCAGTCTGCT
>CAYOJS010000046.1:8803-9611 GCA_964404345.1 uncultured Methanosarcinales archaeon | reverse complement strand
CACCGGTCATCGCTCGCCTTCGGCTCGCTCAAGACCGGTAGGAAAACCAATTTTACTACTTAAAAAAGACAAATAATGGCAAATAAGAATAAGTTTGTTGGGAAATTTGAACCAAAGAAAAAGGAAAGAAAATAAGAAAAAAAGAACGCTTACTTGCGTCCAGCTAGCCAGATTTGTTTGATGGCCACAACCAATCCAGCGACACCCACAAAGGTAGTGAAGCTAGCTAGGATGTTCTTAATGTACGTGCTTACTGGGCTGAGCAATTGAACGTTCGTCAACCAACCGGTTCCGATCACCACAAGGGCGATGACACAGAGTAGGTAGTTGCCGGTGTCTTTGCTGCTTAGACCCATAAAGCCTACGATAAGTCCCAAGATCACGAGGATAGAGACACTGTAGGGTACAGTTACAAATCCTACGATGATCGATAGGATGCATCCTAATAGGAATGACCATTTACTGAGTTGATCTTCGTTGTTATTTTTAGCCATGTATACATCACCTCACTGATGTTATTTTGGTTGAGTCAGAACTATTATTTAAAGTTTGCGTAGGTTTATAGAGAATGGCTTTATAAGTAAAGGATTAGTATGATGATGTAATACTTTTAAGGGGCTTTAAGTGCTCTTAAGGACTTCTCGAATGACATCATCAGCCGTCTTGCCTTCTCGTTCAGCCTTGAAACTAAGCACAAGACGGTGTCGTAGAACAGGATAGGCCATGTCTTCAATGTCTTTTGCACTGACAAACTTTCTTCCGTCGATAAGAGCTTTGGCTTTCGCAGCGAGGATAATGCCGATGCTGG
>CAYOJS010000046.1:2323-8793 GCA_964404345.1 uncultured Methanosarcinales archaeon | reverse complement strand
ACTTGATCGAGGACTGGCACCGTACTCGATCAAGTCTTTGATCTTTCGGGTCTTGGTCACAATTTCAACCGCTCTTTTCTTGATGTCGTCCGCAATGGGCACTTGTCGAGTCAACTGTTGTAGTAACTTCAAGGATTCTTTGCTCAAAAGCACTCGTACACCTGGATCCGTGATATTGCGTGTGTATCGGTTGACAATCTCGAGTTCATCTTCAAACTTCGGGTATCCGATGAGGATTTTTAATAAGAATCGGTCGGTTTGAGCTTCAGGTAAAGGATAGGTTCCTTCTTGGTCAATGGGGTTTTGCGTCGCAAGGACAAAGAACGGGCGGTCCAAGGCAAAGGTTTGATTGCCGACGGTAACTTGCTTTTCCTGCATGGCTTCTAGTAATGCCGACTGCGTTTTAGGCGTCGCGCGATTGATTTCGTCTGCAAGAACAATATTGGCAAAGATGGGTCCTTTTTGGAACTTGAACACTTTACGGCCTCGGTCTTCTTCAATAACATAAGTGCCTGTGATGTCAGATGGCATAAGGTCTGGAGTTGATTGAATACGGCTGAATTGCAATTCCATGATCTGCGCTAAGGTTCGGATCATAGTTGTTTTTCCAAGGCCAGGGTAGCTTTCCAGCAGGGCGTTGCTGTCTGTCAGAATGGCCACTAGAATTTGTTGGACGACGTCTTCCTGTCCAACCACGACTTTGCCCATTTCTCGTTGCAGGTTCAAGAACGTCTCTTTTAAGCGCTCGATGTTGCGCACGCTTTCCATCGTTCTAGCGTCGACCATGCTCCCTCGTATGAAGTGAGAAGTATTTAAACGTTCCGGATTCTAGAATAGAATCCGAACGTGCCAAAAACCTTTGGTTCACAGAAATGCATAGCATTTCTGGAACTGTGGAATCACTGATTCCACGTTCAAGGAACATAGTTCCTTTGAACCAGAAATCTTGGAGATTTCTGTGTTTTTGAGCAGGTTTGGGGTTTAATTTCCCTTCACTTGCAAGCTATAGGCCTTGGCTAGTTCAGATTCTTTAGGGATGTCATTGTCAGCAGTTTCCGCGCTTTGGGCGCTGACATCAACAGGGTAATTGTCGCGGTTGAATTTCTTGTCTTCCAAGTTTTTTTCTTTGTTGAAGTCCATTTCTTTCATCTCAGGCGTGAGTTCTAGGTTGATTTGTTCGTTGCTTAATTTCGCTACGGAATCGTCTCCGAGTTCCAAGCGGCATTCAGGGTTGGTACTGTCCGATGTGCAAAGGTCTAAGGCTTGGATGGTGGTTTGGTTGGGTTTGAGGTGTTGAGTGAATTTGCCTTGGTTTTGGCTGTTGAAGAGAGTTTGTCCAAAGGGTAAGTTGACAACATCCAGGTAGATGCCAAAGCTGCTACTGAATACAATCAAAAAAGTGAGGACACTGATGATAATAATTCGAAGGAAGAGTCGGTTGCTTTCCAAGAGGGGTCCGGTACTTACAGTCCTCATTTTCTGGGCCAGTTCCAGGAACAAGGCCTGAACCAATATGTTGCTGCTTTGGTCGACATTGTCATGGGCCGTGCGTAGCATTTCTTTGATTTGAGGATTGCCTTCTTCAATGTGTTTGAATCCAATCTTATCAAGGTAGTGGATGAGGCTGGCAATGAAGGTCAACACAGAGACAATGATGGGGAAAAGGATTGGGACACGGAAGAAACTCAGAATCAATTCAAGGAGCAAGAAGACAATGGCTGCATTAAGGAAGCTGTAGAGAAACGCGACTTTATAGATCTCGATCTTGACTTCGCGGAAAAGGCTTCGGACGGTTTTCATGGGGGGGAGGCTAAGTGGATAGAGGGAATAGGACTATTTATGCATATCGGATTTGAAATCCATTGAGAGGCCACTTTTTAAGCCCTCAGCTTATTAAACACGCTTAAATTCCCTTTTTGCGTGGAGCCAAGAGAATTCAGTCAGGAAGAGTTCGGGTTTGTTATTCAACAGGCTTTACAGTTACAGTCTCGAGGCATTTTAACAGGTGTAAATTTTATACAATCTCAAACGCCCCTTCCTTCTGAATCTGTATTGGTTCACTTTCTACAGAAAAGGCTTGATCATATAGAATATGTTCAACAAAACATCGCAACACCTTCTGTAGTAGTTCCGAGATATACTTTCTATGCTATGAAGCCTTCTTATTTTAAAAAATCTGATTTTGAGGAACAATACGGAAAGGCGACTTTTTTTGATGCTGAAATGAAAGGAATCTCTAAAGAAGAAGCTAAGATTCTTCGGACAGGTGTTGTTGTTGCTAATACAGAGCTAGATTTGCTGATTCCCATTGAGGAGAGCTCCTTAGTAGGTGTAGTTGAAAAGCTTATGCAATCAGATAGAACAGGACCTTGCCCATGGGAGGATCCTGTCGTTATTGTAAAATCCAAATCAGTATTGCCTCAGATCACAGATTTTGTTGGCGGGAGGAATTTCATTAGTATCAATAGACTAAATGAAGAATTTTACAGCGTAATTTCCGACGAGGAAAGAACTTTAGAACTAAAAAGATTTATTAGAAATAGCTGCAAGTCTCATTGCGTAGGATCTTTGGCAGAATCTAGTCTAGTTTTTGATCCTTGCCAAATAAATAAAAAATTTGAAGAATATATAAAGAGTACAATCAAGCCGCTTCCTCAGCTTGAATAAGGTATTCTAACTCTTGCTTTGTATAGACATGCCTAAGTTGTGCAGGGCCGCCTTCATATTTAGCCTCCCAGACTCTATGAATGTCTTCCGCGTTCTTGCCACTGTGTACACGAATTTCATAGTCGCCCCCCACTAAGGGGTGCTGCCATTCGCTTACTGCTTCATAATCGGGGTGCTTTTTTAAGGCTTCTCGTAATGCAGCATAATAGGGTGGGCTAATTACTTCAATGTTTAATTGAGGGTCACTACGTGCTCTTCTGCATATTTCAGGAGCTTCCCGTAAGACTAGGTTCTGGTCTAAAGAAGCATCGGCTTTCATAGTTTTAGAATGTTTTTGGTTTATATAAATCTTTGTACCTATTCAATCAGGTCTCAACTAGAAAGCCGTCTCGCCGGGACTTGGTAGGTCTAAGAATAGAAGAAGGCATATGTTTATTAATGTCTTTGGCATCCTTTCTTCTATGAGACGTTTTTATGTTCCGCTTCTCGCGTTTGGTGCAGGAGTGGGTCTAACGTACTGGTTGACAAGACCTCCAAAAGAGGTGCATCCAACTCAACCTCCAGGAGCAATTTCTTTTGAGGGTGAACTGGGGAAAGCGGGTTATTCGTGTTACTTGATTCAAGATCCTGATCAGCGAGAAACCGAGTCATTAAGAGCAGAGATAGAAGCAGAAAGAAAAAAACACCCCTCCAAATCGTATGATCGAGCATTAGATATTTTAAAGCGAACTCAAGACGTAGAGTTAAGCGCGTACAGATCAAAGAATAGGGAATATTGCAGTGCATTAGTAGCTCTATTAAGGGATCATGTCTCAGAAGTGATTCCTAAAATAGACAGTAATGCTGACAAAGTGGTAACTATGAACGAAGTAAACGTAGCTTTAGAGGCCTATGTGGCTTCTGAAGTGGATAAACTTTCGTCGGATAAAGGCCAATAAACTTCTGATGTGTAAACAATTTTGTTCGGTTATCCACATTCCTAAGATAGAATCTATAGCGACGGTGTTTAGCCGCTTCCAGCTTGGCAGCTGCTGAGTTGAAGTTTGAGTACGTCGACTTGTTGTTTATAAGCAGCAGCAGTGCCTTGGGCTTCGCCGAGTTGTGTTTTGAGTTGTTGTTGGGCAATCAAGGCTTGCTGGTAGGCTTGTTCAACCTTCGCCTTTTCGGCTTGAGTTTCTTTGAGGTCAGCATCTTTTTGGAGCAGGTTGGTCTTGGTCACGTCCAATTCGCCAGTTTTTTGAGTGTACAATTGGTCGTATTTGCTGATGTCTAGGCTGGTAGAATTGAGTTTTTCTGCTTTTTCAGCAAGGGTATTTTGGCAGCGTTGCAGGCTTTGAAAGGCTGTTGTGTAGTTCTTGCTGGTGTCTTGGTATTGGTTATTCAGCGATCGGAAGCTGTCTTGGAAGAATAGGCTCGTTCCAGCAAGGGCAATGACAACGATGCACATAAGTAAGAGTAGGAAAACATTCAGTTTCTTGTACATGAAGCTTTCGAACATGGTGGGTCTAAGCGTGGGTAGACTTTTAAACGTTCCGGATTTGGCTTGGGGTCTATTGCCTTAAGTCAATTTCTGTTCCAGCAATCTTCTCAAGGTAATTTCAATCAAAAAGATAATAAGTGCTATAAACAGGAACGGCGCAATGTACGTCTCTTTTTCCAGTACGGTTTTCTTAGAGACGGTTCGGACAAAGTCGATGATGGCTTGGGTGTCTGTAGATTTGAATTGTTGGCCGTTGGTGCTTTGTACAATCAACGGCAAGTCCTTGTTCATGCCGGCTTCTTGGTATTCTCTAGGCGGATTAACAGCAAAAGTCGTTTCAACCATGGTCTGGAAGCCCGTCTGTGTCGGTGTAAACTTGGCATTGTACGTGTTCTGGTCTACTTTGAGGAATTCAAGGCCTTTGGCAACGGGGATTTTGTCGCTTTTGACGTAGATATCAGAAGGCATATTGACGCGGGTATCGTCAATGGTGACAAAGTAGGGTTTTTTTCGTTCAGGATCTCCAATCAGGTAATTAATCGTACGAGAAATCAATTTGCTGTTGTGTTCGTTCAATAGTTCGCCGAGGTTGTCTCCGGCGAAGACTGGAAGCGTCACAACTTTTCCTAGGCCATAATGCCATTCAATCAGGGCAGGTTCGCCACCGTCTGTAGTGATGAGTATGTTAGCGCTGGTCTTGGGGATGACTTGGTTGTAGCCTGTAAGGGTTGCATCCAAATCCAGGCCTTTGGTGATGAAGTGGCTGCTGTCGATGACAAAGAGTCCGAAGCTTTCGCCTTCGTTTCTTTTCTTGGGTTCTCCAAAGAGGATTTTGAGTTTTTGTTTGTTGGTGATGGGGATATAGAATCCCCCGCCGGCGCTGGCCAGGTCTTTGAGGAAGTCTTCTTGGACGTTGCGTCCAATGCCTACCGTGATGAGTTTGATGCCTTTGCGGTTGAGCTCTCCTCCAATATCGACGGAGCTTTGTTGGTCGCCAGGATAGGTGCTTCCGTCGGTAATCAAAACAATGTTTTTGGTGCCTGCCGTATTCAGGAGCATTTTGCTCGCTCCGCGTAGGCCTACACTAACCAATGTGTTGCCTCCCGCAACGATGTGTCGTATTTTTTCAATGTGGGTGTTGCGAGTATTGTATAAATGGTCTACTCCATTGCCTACGTCATAAGCATTGACGTCGAACGCCACAACGCCGACTTTGTTGGTGTCTTCCAGTTGATTGAGGACTTCAATGGCTTCTGCTTTGATGACATCAATCGGTGCAATGCTGTCGCAGACCCTTGTCTTTGTTTTGCTTTTTCGGTCGATGATCTCTCGGCATAAGCCTCCTCCTTTGCTGATGTCAATAGCTATGATGATGACGTCTTCGCCTTTCTTCTTTTCAGCAGCCCCGACGCGCACAGGCAGGTAGGTTTCAAGGGTGCTGTCTTTGTAGTTGCCTTTGTCGTAGCTGTTGAAGCCGCCAATCACGAGCAGTCCATTGCCATTGATGAGGTAGTCATTGAGCTGGTCGTAATTCTGGAAGGGGGCTGCCGGCATGTCGTCGATGATTACGGCGTAGTAAGGAGATAAGTCGGCAGGTGGGCTTGCTGCTTGGGTCACATCATACAATTTGTTGAGAATAATCTTGATCGGGTCGTCTTTCTGAGTAAGGTATAGGATCTGGGGTTTTTCGATAGCATGGACGACTTTGTAGAAGATATTGTTTTGGCTGAAGTGGTCATCCGGTGATGTAATCTGGGCTTGCACCTTGTGGTAGCCTTGGGTGAAGGTTTCGTCTAGCATAATCAGGTCTTGGCTGCTCTCCGTGTCCAGGACGGTTTGGTCGTCTATTTTGACGGTGATGTGATAAGCAGGGGTGTTGACTTTGTTGACATGGATGATGTAGCTGTTGTTGATCTCGGCCGTAATCTTGCTGGGGCCTTCGATGTAGACAGAGGCGTCACTTTTTTTGGCTTCCATATCAATTGTGCTGAGGGTGGCATTGAGGTTGCTGGCAAATAGGCTTACCGTTCCAAGGGTGCTGCCGTAGTTGTTGTTGCCATCGCTGATCAACAGCAGGTTTTTGTTTTTCTCCAGGTTGGCGAGAACGCCTTCTCCAATATCAGAGCGTTCTTTGCTGGCAATGTATCGGACAGTGATGGGGATTTCTTGTTTGAGGTCTTGGATGAGTTTGTCCACAAAGCCTGTGTCAAAGAGCTCCATGCTTGTGCTATTATCGATAAGTAAGGTAATCTTAGGATCGCCAGGGGTGTCTTTGAGGTGTTCTTCATACGGGGTTGAAAGGACAATGACGAGGCAGGTGAAG
>CAYOJS010000046.1:0-2313 GCA_964404345.1 uncultured Methanosarcinales archaeon | reverse complement strand
AGGTGAAGATCAGTACTCTCGTAATGAAAAGTCCCATGCGGTACCTTCTGCGTCGGAAGGCATCTCGGAATTCGTCTTCGTTTCGGACAAAGTCAGTCCGGATGAGAATCACTAGCAAGGCTAAGATAGGAATGATCAAAAGCAAAAGGTCAGGATGGAGGAATTGTACCATTAGAGGTCGCCTCGCAGTTTGATGAAGAAGAGTTCAATAAACAAAAGGCCGAGGAGGGCGTAGATCACAAATTCCGTGACCTCTTTGTTGACCTTTCGATCCGTTGTTTCGTTGTGCTGAGCTTCGTCATCTTGTTGGGTGTATTTTCCAGAGACATCGGATTCTTGTTCACTGAGTAAGTTAACAGCAATGACCTTGTCTTTGAGGCTGTATGTGCCGGTATTTTCAAAGCGCAATAAGTCTCGAATGACTTTTCCATCCGGTGTTCTGACAGCTTCGTTTTTTCCAAGGGCCAGGCTATTGCCTGTCTTTTTGTTGAGGTCGCGGACGTCTTGCGTGGCAGTAATCAGGTCAAAAAGGCGCTTCCAGAAGATGGGGTAGTAGATGTTGGTTCTAAAACTGCTCTTTTCATCATACAGCCCATAATAGATGACATTGCCCGCACCTTGTTTTTTGTAGACAATGATGGGTCCGCCGTCTTTTTTGCTTTTGGCGATGACCGTCGCTCCCTCTACAGGTTCGGTCGCCAGATATTCGGTGGCGTGTCCGAATTGGATGTCTTTGGTGAGGCATTTTTCTCCTTCTGAACTGGTTTTTTGGGTCGTTGGGCAAAGGGCATTGTCAATGTCGCTGCCGATGGTGTCTTTGTTTTTGACAGTGACGGGCATCAATCCTTGGAAGTCAATGCCTCCCAGGTCATCTTGAGGAATAATGATGAGTGTCCCCCCATTTTCAACGCGTTCTTTGATGCTTTTGACGGTTCCGGGCAATAACAGGCTTTTGTCGACGCGATCGATAATGATGATGTCTTGGTCAATACCGTGGGCTTTTGGCGGAACCAAGATTTCAGTTTTCATACGATAGCTGGTCGTTTTGCCAATGACGTCAAAGGCAATGTAAAGGTTTTGTTGGGCGAGTTTGTCTTCTTGGTTGGTGATGAAGAGAAGTCGTAGGGTGCGGTTGCTCGGTGCAGATAGGTAGAGGTTGTTATCAATAGGGAAGTCGTCGTCCACATCCAGGCTGAGTTTGCTGACACTGCTAGGTGTGGTGAAGGTGAAGATTTCAATGCCATTCGCTGGAATGGTGAGGGCTTCGTGGAGGTCGTTGATGTTGATCGTGATGCTTTCAGCTTTGTCGTTGAAGTTTTTGATGCGGATCGCAGTTTTTTGTTCGCCCACCTCCGTATCAATAATGCCGATGTTTCGAACAGGGCTGGTGATGGAAATAAACTCAACGACAGCGCCTTTGCTTTCGAGGGCTCTTTTTGCCGTATTGAGGTCAGCCTCAACATCAGTATCGACAAAGTCGCTCAACACGACAACTTGAGTTTTGTCGCCTTTTATGTAATCCGCCGCGGTGAGCAGGGCTGTGTAAAGACTGGTCGTGGTTTCAGTAGATTTAAGAGTATTCAAATAGCTGCGAACGGTGCTAGCCGATTCTTCTTGGTAAACCACTTCCGGAGTGCTTTTGACGAGAATGAGGGTGTTTTTGCTGCCGAGGTTATTCTTGGCTTGCTTGACAGCTTCGTCAAATCGTGTTCCAGATTCATACTTGGTTTGCATGCTGGCGCTAGCATCAAGAACAATAATGCTGTTATCGGCAAGGAGTTTTTCAGAGACTTCTAGGTAAGGCTTGGCGATGGCAGCAGCGATCAGAATTAGGGTCAGCAATTGGAGGATGAAGAGCCAGTCTTGGTACAGTCGTCTGAAGAACGCCAAGCTATTCTCACGGCCAATGTCTTTCAAGAAGAACATAAGGCTGGGAATCTTCTTTTCTTGGGGCTTGGGTTTTACCAGGTAAAGTAAGACAAGAGGAACCAAGCTGAGTAAGGCATAGAGCCCGGGCGGGTTTAAGAAGTAATTCGCTGCGTTAAAATCCACCATGTTGCCTCCACCCCTCTCAATCCCGACGAGTTTATATAGTTTATTGAGTTGAACGACTTACTAAAGAAAATCTTTTTATACCCTGCTCTTTCCTAATATAGATATGGTTCTCGGTTGGATTCTCGGCGCTACCATTCTCGATAGTCTGATCGCGTTAGTGGGGGCATTCACTTTAGTTCTTAAGCGGAAGTGGTTGGATAAAATATTGGGAGGGATGGTGAGCTTTGCGGCTGGTGCCTTATTGGGGGCAGCTTTTCT
>CAYOJS010000045.1:389-9752 GCA_964404345.1 uncultured Methanosarcinales archaeon | reverse complement strand
CTACGAGAAGAGGAAGCAAAGGAAAGAAACAATGAAAGAAGCCAAGAACAAGAAGTTAACCCTGCAGAAAGTAACCGGATTTAAAGCAGTTCCAGGACACGGAATTACAGCCAAAATCGGAAGCAAGGCTTACTTCTTAGGAAATGAAAAACTGATGATCCAATACAGAATTTCAGTAGAAAAGATCCGTGCAAAGAAAACATCCTTGGAAGAACAAGGAAAAACTGTCATGATCGTAGCGAATGAAAAAGAAGTTTTAGGCCTTGTTGCCGTAGCGGATACCTTAAAAGAAACCTCCAAAGAAGCTGTTCAAGAACTGCAAGACTTAGGCGTGGACGTTTACATGATTACAGGCGACAACGAACGCACGGCGAAAGCCATTGCCCATCAATGTGGTATCAAACACGTGTTTGCTGAAGTACTGCCTGAGGATAAAGCGAACAATGTCAAGAAATTACAAGAGAAAGGCAAAGTGGCCATGATTGGGGATGGTGTCAATGATGCTCCTGCACTCGCGCAAGCGGATATCGGCATCGCCATGGGATCTGGCACAGACGTTGCTATGGAAACAGGCAATATCGTGCTGATGAGAAATGACCTCCTTGACGTCCCTAAGGCGTTTAAACTCAGCAAGATGACTATGGCCAAGATCAAGCAAAACATGTTCTGGGCCTTGTTTTACAATGTTTTGGGCATACCCATCGCAGCGGGTGTATTGTATCCGTTTACAGGATGGCTGTTATCGCCCGTGTTAGCGGGTGGTGCCATGGCCTTAAGTTCTGTGAGCGTAGTGACTAATACACTGTTATTAAAAACAAAAAAATTATAGAAAAAAATAGAAAGGTTTATTGAGCTGCTACAGGAGCCGCTACTGGTTCTGCTGGAGCTGTCATTTCACTACTCTCCACATACGCAGGCAGTCCTGCATTTACGTACTGAGCTGTCGGTCTGATCATCTTAGGAATCCCTGGGTTTGTGTATCGACCTGCTCCGTTTCCCACTCCAAAGTCTTTCTGAGGAGAATTGTACGTTTGAATGGCTTGACGCTCAACACCATAAACTCCAACGTACGGACTTGGACCGCCTCGTGTTCGAGTATCGATGTTCTTCAATGCCATATCCCCTGAATACGTGTCAAAGGGAACGTACAAACCGGCACCGGTGTCTGCTAGAACAGGCACTTGCGTTTTCCATGCCAGTGAAGGCCCTGTCATGACCCGTGTAATCGGCCTAAACGTGCTCTTACGGAAGTCTGCTTTTGTTGTAAATGCATTGTTTTGTCCCATTGATTTAAACGCTTGTGTACCTTGTCCTTGCCAGGTTTGGTAATAACTCGGAATCCAGTACCCTGTTTGCGCTAAATCATAAGCAGCTGAGACACTGATCGCCCCTAATATCATTAACGAGATCCAAATATAAACTCTCATAATTCACCTCCTAATACTTGCTCAGAAGACAAAACCCTTTTTAAACATTACGATGCTGGAGTCGGTTGAGGCTCTAGATTGGCGGTGACAGGAGGTGTTGTGGGTTCCACTCTTGGCTCCGGACTGGGAGTTTCTGGTGCCTTTTTGGTGAAGCGCTTCATGATTTGCTTGGATAAACCATAACTTCTTGCCTCAATCCCAACACCACCCCTTGCATACGGGGAACCGCCCATTCCAGAAGCTTGAATCCCATATAAGGTATATTTCACTTCTTTCTCTGAAGGTGGGGCTGCGGACTCGCCCTTTTTCACTCCTGAACGAGTATCCCACACTCTCTTTAAAGACGAGCCCTGTGTAACGGACTTAATGATCTGAATACCACCCCCAAACGACTTACTCTGGCGCATGACCTCATCTTGCTTCTGTAATTGAGTAGGCAGACGGCCGGCGGCTACTAACATGGTACTTATCAACAATACAAATAAGGTTATTCCTAGGATTTTCATCTTTACTCCTCCTTAAAGTTCTTAATGATCTGCGTATCTATCCCATAAATCAACTTGAAATTTCTAAATGTACCCTGTTTGGATATCATAGGAGTCTGCATTCCCATCCCATACCCGAAATAGCCTTCAGGAGCCTTGAAATTCACAGGTTTACTTGCCTTTTCCAATACCCCCACTTCTCCTATAGACTGATAGGTTTCAGGCCTAAAACGGCTCAAGCGGTTGTCGGTTGTTTTTCGAATAAATGCGTTACCGTATGGTGTTTTGACGTTTTCCCTTCCCTTATCCACAAATACGATCTTAGACATAGGGATGCCTGGGGCGGGTTGAGTTCTGATATGCGCTGCTAAACCTAACGGGATTACCAGCAAAAGCAGCAAAACCACCACACCTTTCATAAGATGAATCAAGTAAAACTCATTCATAAACTTATCGGTCGTCTGGCTCTGTCCGGAATGGGTCGAATCTGTATACTGTTTCTTTATAGCTTAGAGGAGCGTCTTAATCGCTAGTATAGCTTTTTCTACGATTCCGGACAGAGCCGGTCGTCTTTATCTATTTGAATGACTTGATATTGGTTCAGCCTTTCGCCACAATACCAAGAAGTATTCTTCCAATGCCTTTCCCAAGTCCTTATCCTGGATCTTCATGTTTATCCGCTCTGGAAGCTCTGAACCCTTCAAGGTGATCTTGCACTCTGTTCCGTCGCAGATGATGATGGAGAAGTTCTGCAATGGGCAATATCTTACCTTAATCCCGTACTCCTTGCAGATCTTTTTTACCTTTTCGAATGATTTTTCCTTCCGTGGCAGAATCAGACGTACATCCACGTTTCTCTGTACTGCACTTCGTAAGCCCTTGAGCAATCGGTACATATTTAGGCTTGAACGAAACGCCCATCCGACAATAAATAGGGATTCCTTTGCTTCATCCATGAAACCCATCGTGATCTCGTGTGACGCTTCTGCTCCCGAAGATAAAAAAATAGGCTCCCTTGCTGCCGGAATCCTTTTCTGATTCGCCCTTTCTTCCAATAAAGGAGTGAGTTCTTTTTCTAATTCTATCATCCGAGCTGCTTCGTTGTGCACCCATGAACGTAACCCTACCTTTGGGGGCAAGGCCTCAAATGTTGCGATCTTCCCCACCAGTTTTTGGATTAAGCCCTTTTTCATCAGGCTTTCCACATTCGGATAGACTGCTGTAGGAGGCACTTTTGAGTGATCTGAGAGCTCCTTTGCTGTTAGTCTACCATAGCTTAACAACGTGGAATAGACGGAAGTCTCATAACCTGTTAAGCCCAACTCCTTTAACCCATTCATTAATAATAAAAAATTAAAAATCATATATAAACATTACGATATCTTTCCGAATGGGCATGAAAGAACTCGACTTTGCCCTGGACCTTGCCTACGAAGCTGGAAGTGCGATTATGCAGCTTTACGGGAGAACCATTCACACCAAAAGTAAAAGTGACGGAACACCTGTCACGGAAGCAGACTTGCTTGCCAATCGGATTATTCTTGAGGGAATCCGTAAACACTTTCCCCAAGATGGGATTGTGTCTGAGGAGTTAGAACCTGTACCTGGTGGGCGAACTTGGTACATTGACCCTATTGATGGAACCAAAGGATTCATCCGGCGAAATGGAGAATTTGCCATCCATATCGGGATGTGCACAGGTGAAGAACCCACCCTTGGCGTCATTTATCAACCCACCACCCAAATTGCTTATACAGGCATTCGAGGAGGAGGAGCCTATAAACAACAAGATGGAGAAAGAACGCTTTTACAGGTACTTCCTTTCGAGCGTGACTTGACCGCAGTTATTAGTAACCATGGATTCGACAAAGAAACAGTCCGAAGACAGATCCGGGCGCTTCAACCTAAAAAAATCCTTTTAAGTGGCGGAAGCGGACTTCGCCTCATGAAGATTGCCGAAAACCAAGGAGATTATTACCTAAGTGCCTATGCAGATGATGAACAACGAGCTGGAACGTGGGATCTCTGCGCCCCTCAAGCTGTCCTTAAAGAAGCCGGTGGATACATCTGCTATATTAATGGCCAACCCATTCGTTACTATGGACAAAAAAGGTTGGATTCTAGAATCATTGCCGCTAAGACTTTGGAACAGGTTGCTGACATCCGAGAAAAATTAAACTGGAAAGATCACCCATGAGGGCTTTCCAGGCAGCTTCTTGCAGTAACCTGCTTTTGCTGGAGTGATGCAAGGGAAATTAACCCAAGAATTCATCCAACCTTTTTTCGTCTTGACCACGTAATGCCCTAAATGGTCTTTTTTATCTTCCCTCGTAAAAACAATGATCCCTATCCTTTTAATCAAAGCTTTATTTTTTGACGATATTTTAGCCCAGTGATACTCTTTACCTGCTTTTTTCAACGCCTTGCAGGTTTGCGGACAGTAGAAGCCACGGCCCCAAGCCTGGTGCGGTTTGTCGAACAATAACAAGGCTTTCTTGTAGGAGATGTTTAGCACAGAAGCGACACAGGCTACGGCACAGCCCATTCCTTGCTCTTGAGCGATGAGTTTCATGATTCTTTTACACACCCACCTTGAATGGGGTGACTTCCCCCACATAACTCTTACCGATTTCTTCGCATAAGCCTTTGCGATCGTGGAAGCCCCTTTTTAGAAGCCACATTAATTTCACTTCTGACATGACATCAGTCATATCCCCAGTCGGAATCGCGCCTGCCTTTAATGCTTCCACAGCTGGGGCATCGTTGATCTCCTTGTAAGAGTTACCACCCAGGAATTTTGTGGAAACCATGATCGGAACCTTATAGGTGTCGACGGCGTCCTTGATCAATGGCAAGAACGAATACTCTCCAATGCTTGGCACGGAGCCGGCGCCGTGCGACTTTAAGATGACTCCCTTGCACGTGCCTGATCGTAGAACTTCTCGGATTAAGGAAGGGCTCTGACCCGGCGTTAAGTCTACGGTGAGTATGCCTGATTCGAAATGAGGATGACACTCAAATGGTATTTCCTGCTTTATATGAAGTGCGTCTGGCGCGAAAAAGATCCCAGTCGACTTGATGAAACCAATCGGACCAATGGCTGGACTTTGAAAGGTACGGAAGTCAGACTCACTTACTTTTACCGCTCGGCCTCCTCGTAGAATGACATCGGAGAACACAATCATAACCTCCGCGATGCTTTCATCAATGGCCTTCAACGTTACCTTTACGGAGTTTTCCAAGTTGAACCGCGCGTCTGTTCCGCAAAGTACTAAGGGCAGTTGAGAGCCCGTGACCACGACAGGCTTTTTTAGCCCTCTGCCCAAGGCTATTGACAAAGCCGAGGCTGTGTACGACATCGTATTTGTACCGTGCGTAATGACAAAGCCATCATACTGCTCATATTTTTCCATGATGAAGATGGCTAACTTGGTCCAATGAGTGGGGTTTACGTTTGTACTGTCTAAGTTTTCCAAGTCCACGAAATCAATGTCTGCCAAGTCCTTGATAACTGGAACCATATCGAGAATTTCATTGATATTCTTAGCTGGAATGATGCTCTTGGTGGCTTCGTCCACGATCATCGCGATGGTGCCGCCGAAACCGATCAAGAGGATTTTCTTTTTAGTCATGATGCCAAAGAGTAGCCCCTCTTAATATAAAGCTTTCTTCCTTGAGTAAAATCACATTGTAGGTCAAAGGCTGGTTTTCAGAAGATAGGGCGAACGGCAATAGAAGGGGCAACTGCCCTGAAAGTCGTTCGGGACTCCAAAACGAAACATTTAAATATATGGTTACTTAATAGGTAACTATGACCGTCGAGATACCACAATATGGATTAAAAGCGTACGCCCTATTGTTTTCAAAATACGGTGTGCAAAGGACGTTTAGGCAGTCTGCCTTAGATTGGACGGTCTCGATCAGCATGAAAAAAAAGATCTTTGCCTTGTTATTGCGCTGTGGCTGGATCCAAAAACGATCCAGACAAACGTATGTATGCACAAATCCCTCTGATGCCATCCAAGGATTGTTGGAATTCCGGGTTCCTGAAATCATGAAAGATGCCAAAAAAGGGTACGCCTTCACCCAGTCATCTGCTGTTGAGATTTGGTCTGATTACTCCTACGTACAAAGAGGCATGGAAAAATCCCCTTACTTCGTCAAAGTTTTAAGAAAAGACTTGAACCATTGGAAAGCCTTTTTCAACATGCATGAGATCCCCAATTACGTTGGGGTGGGAGCGACCATCGGAGAATACGTCATCTTAATCCCTGTAGGCCAGTTGTCTTTTGAAGAGAAAAACGGATTCAAAGTCGATTCGTTCAAAGATACCATGCACTATGCAAAATCAAATGACATCTATGCTTATGCAGTTGGATATATGGAAGATAAACATAGAGGAACTGCATGATCAAGAACCTGTTTCCATTAAGGGAAGAAGAGATCTTTAGAACTCTGAAAGAACTGAAGAATTGTGATTTTGTCGTTACAGGCGGTTATGCGGTCAACGCATACACCCTGCCCCGATTCTCCGCGGATTGCGACATCGTCATTAAAGACAGGAACGAACTTAGAAAAATAGAAAAGGTACTGCAGAAAATAGGTTATACAAAGAAACATTCCCCTACTGAAGTACTGTATTCAGGAAACTTTTCAAGACACGAGAAAGAACTTGACCACCACTTTGCTGTGAGCATGGACCTTCTTGTTGGAAGCGTGCTCGATCGAATGACAGGGTCTGTTTTTACAGCGGAATGGGTCTTTAAACACTCCCAGATGAGGGTCTTAAAAGGAAAAACCATTCTCGAAGAACTCAAATTGAAGATCATTAACTTGGATGCGTTGCTCGTCATGAAAATCATTTCATGTAGGTCTACCGACATCAGAGACGTTTTTATGATGCTCCCTTATGCGAAGGATGAAGAATGGATTAAAACTGAAGTAAACCCGCGATACAACCTAAAAGACCGAATCACTAAAATCCAAGAAAAAGTGAGCTCAAAACAATTCCAAGATGGATTGTCTGGAGTCTACGGATATTTTGACCCAAAGATTTTTGCAAAACATAAGAAAGCGGTCATGACCTTTTATTCCTAGAATAATTAGGAGGATACTTATCCGGCTTTCTTTACTAATGGTGCCTCTACAACATAGCCTAGTAAGTTATAAAGATTCTCAGCCAGGCAAAACGCGACTCCACTGGCAAAGGTCTTATGTTCCAAGCTGTTTCTAAAAGCCCTGATGGAAATGTACAATTTTTTCAGATCTTCCTCAAATAGGTACTGAACGTATTCTTTGATCCCTTTCACCACTTTTTTAGCTAGTTTTGTGTCTTTCCCTATGTGCTTTGCGATGAGATACACTTGGTCTCCGGCCGTTTCAATCGTCGAACACAGGAAGAAGTTCCTCTCTGTTTCTCTCTCGTATTTATTCAGGTACCGCATGCAGTATAAAATATTGTAGTTTAACAACTCTTCATGCATGTTGACCTCTTTCAATTTGGCTTTTCCTTGTGCTAATAGTAAAAGCGTTTCTGCTTCCTGAATCAGCACGTGGCCGGCGCGGCGCAAAACGGTTTTAAAATCCTCGTCCGGAACGGCGATCACGCTCTTGAAAACAGTGTATTTTGACGTATGCTCAGCTATTGTCATGCCTAATAGGCGGTGTACCTCTTGAATGGCCTGAGGAGTGTCGTGCCAGATCTTGATCGTATCGTACCCTTTTACGTATGCTCCTTGAAATACGTGGAATAGAAGGTTTTTTTCACAATTCCTGATATCCATTTCAATCTCACTTCGGGCGGCCGTGCGTTCTGTTTTTATGATTAAACCCGGACTTTCCTCCTCTACAAAAATACTGTCTCCGGCCTTCAACCCCTTCCTCCTCAGCCATTTAGCTGGCAAAGTGATCGTTAATGCGTTCTCTCCTTGACTTACGAGTTTGCGTTCCATTGTACTTATATAAGTTATATAAGAAAGATACTTTCAACTTAACGTGCCATAAGCCTATCAACAGCTTTTTTCAAATGATAGCGTCTATTCAGAAATGAGTTTAGCGTCGGAGAAAGTGCAGAGTCCAACGCAAAAGGGCACTCCAAACACCTATCGGAGACCTCATATCACGACAAGCTAATGGTATCGGCTTCGAACCCTATGAAGATGACAGGAACTCCTGGCACACAAGCATCTATGGATCGTTTGCAAGCATTGATCGAGAGGGAGGACAATGCTTTTATTTTAGAGCAAATCCTCCACCGAGCCGACAGCATGCCCAAACTCTTTATAACAAGAGAATCTGAGAAACTAGGATACGTTCCTACATTAGACCATCCAGTACTTATGTTTCAATTTTTTGGCGATTCGGTTCCTATCGCTCTCCTTGATAGTCGAGATAACACCTATCATCCCATACACATTTCGGGTTTTGTTTTAGGGGTTCATAATCCTGCCTCTATGGAATCTGTTGGTAGGGATGCTTATAGAGATTTTTATATGCGACTGAGAACTTATACTGATCAAGCTTTGTTAGAAGCTGGATTCAGTGAAGATGACGGGTTTTGTATAGATTGTGACCCAACCTATTTTTAGATCGTACGACATTACTCCGTATCCACACGAGGTGCTAGAATAAAGGAGAGCTGAACGCGATTGAGGACTTTATACTCGAGCATCAAGGGGTAATTGTTACTGAACTTGACTTCAACTTTGTCGGCGATCTTGCTGCCTTGAATCATTTTTTTCAAGTACTCGATGCTGTACTTGCTCTTCTGTTTCATATCGGTCTTTATTTTCGTTTCGTGATCGGCCGGGATTTCAATGGTTGCCTTACTCAAGTCCCCTGCGGCCATGACGGAGAACTTCTTATCTTCAGCCTGCAACATGACGGCATCTGCGATGATATCACAGTCTTCAATGGCTTCGTTGAATAAGGTGGAGGGTAGTTCGATGACGGCCTTGAACTCCAAGTTCGGCACTTTCTGATCTTTCTCTTCCACTTCGATGAGAGGAAGGTGGAAGCTACGGGTTGTATTACTCTTCAAAGTGATCTTTAACTTGCCTGGTTCTGTTTCCAAGGTCAAGGTTTCATTGGGCTTTGCACGCTTCAAAACCTGTTTTAGATCGTTGAGGTTAATTGCTAAGACTTGCTCTTTATCCACACTGTACTCCACGAAGGTACTGCTGAGCAACTTGAAAATGACCATAGCCACGTTGGCAGGATCCATGGCCACTAATTCAATAGCGTCTGGCGTTATTTTGAAGCGAGCCTCGGAAACTAGTTCAGAAATGATCGTAATGCTATCCTTCAAGAACTTTGGATCGGCTAAACTTAACTTCATTCAATACCCCTCTCGCGTAGTAGTCTGGAGAGGAGGCTGGTTTATATGTTTTATGGTGCAGGACTAGCCGGATTTCTGACCGATAGCGAACCGCATCGCGTGATCGTTCCGATGA
>CAYOJS010000045.1:0-379 GCA_964404345.1 uncultured Methanosarcinales archaeon | reverse complement strand
TACTGACTCCGTCAAAATCTCATGCAATCGGTCCACAATTGTTGCTTCATGCCAAGAGAGACCGCTTGTGGTCGGTTCTCTAAATCGCATTCTTTCATCATGAGCATACCAGTCCATCATGATACAAAGAGCCGCGGCGAACTCTCCCACTTCTGTTGATTCGGGATGTTCCCGAGCAGGAGGATTCATGCTGATATGATATTTTTCCCCTGTCTTTACAACGCCAAGATAAGCCATAAGAAAAGGAAATTCAAGGCACTATTTATACTTATCTAGATGATCGGTTCGTACACATTCTTTCCATTTTCAACATGGGTGAGTGCGTACTTGTGCAAGGGCTCCGTGTTTTCATCAAATGTAACTGTACCGGAAGCAATGA
>CAYOJS010000044.1:8724-9778 GCA_964404345.1 uncultured Methanosarcinales archaeon | reverse complement strand
TTCGGTGGATACAGACATTCTCCTAACAGCGAGAGTGATTCGCGGCAAGGAAGGTTCTGTTTTTGATCGGGTAGTGAGCGCAATCAAGACAGGGTTGTTGATGAACATAGTTGCACTCGCAACGGTTATTGTTACTTTGTTTTTTAGCCAGTCGGATGTGATTACGCAGATCATGTGGGTGTTGTTGTTTGGCTTGATTGCGGATATTGTCAATACATGGATTCAGAACGCAGGGATTTTGCGTTATTATTTAGAGAGAAAAGGAATTCGGTGAAGTGTGATGGGCAGAATAAAGAAGTTGTTTACAAACATCCGTGTTTTGGTCTTGGTTATTTTCTTAATCTTAGGGCTATTCATGGTGTATCCAAATCCTTGGAACGAGGGCTTGGCTATTCGCCACGTGGCAAAGAACAGTTCTGCCAGTCTAGGGGGGATTGAAAATCCTTCTCCGACTTCTACCCCGATGAGTAAGGAGCGCGTATTATCAGTGAACAGTGAGCCTGTTTTGGATATGAAGAGTTTTTATGATACAGTGGCGAAGGTTCCTGCAAATGCAACGGTGACTGTAAAGACGAATAAGAACATTTACAAGGTTGTCACTCACGCGAATGAGCCGGACCTGGGTTTATCGGTTTATCCGGCGCCGACAACGAACGTTCGTAAGGGATTGGACTTACAGGGGGGTACGCGGGTTATCTTGCAGCCGGAGGGGGAAGTGTCAAAGGAGGATTTGGAGATTGTGATGGATAACATCAAAGAGCGTTTGAATGTATATGGGTTGGGCGATATTGTGGTTCGTGCCATTTCGGATTTAATGGGTAAGAGGTATATATTAGTCGAGATTGCAGGGGCAAACCAGGAGGAAGTGCGTGACCTATTGGCAAAACAGGGTAAGTTTGAGGCCAAGGTGAGCAACACAACTGTGTTCAAGGGAGGGGGGGACATTACGTATGTGTGTCGTTCGGCCGACTGCTCAGGTTTGGACCCTCGGGCGGGTTGTCAGCAGCAGGGGGATGGCTGGTTTTGTGGCTTCCGGGTCTCGATCAGGTTAAAT
>CAYOJS010000044.1:0-8620 GCA_964404345.1 uncultured Methanosarcinales archaeon | reverse complement strand
CGCGGAGTTGAAAGGTTCCCCTGTGACAGAAATTCAAATCAGCGGGTCTGGAACAGGGGTTTCGCATCAGGAAGCCACTCAGAATACATTGGATAGCATGAAGCGCCTGCAGACAATTATGATCACAGGCAGTCTTCCGGTGAAGTTGAATATTGTGAAGATGGACAGTATCAGTCCAGTGTTGGGAGATGAATTTTTGAAGAACGCCATCTGGGTTTGCCTGTTATCGGTTCTTACGGTGAGTATCATCTTGTTCATCCGTTACCGCCGTTTGAGTGTGTCCATCCCAATCATTATTACGATGTTGTCCGAAGTCTTTTTGACCTTAGCCTTGGCCGCTATCATCGGATGGAACATCGACTTGGCTTCCATCGCAGGCATTATCGTAGCTATCGGTACAGGAGTGGATGATCAGATTGTAATTGCGGATGAGACTTTATATAGAAGAAAGTCAGAGGGTGGAGAAGGGGATAGTTGGAAGGATAAGTTGAAGAAGGCGTTTTTCATTATTTTCGCGGCTTATTTCACCCTCACGGCGGCTATGATCCCTCTCTTATTCGCAGGTGCAGGTCTGTTGAAGGGCTTTGCCATCACTACTATTTTAGCAGTCACCATTGGTGTTCTTATTACCAGACCTGCCTATGCTGCCTTTGTCGAGATCTTGACGAAAGAATAAGTGGGCTCAGCCGGATGTTCAGTGGGCCCATCCACTGACACAGGAACACAGAAATCCTAGGATTTCTGGTCCCAGAAATGCGCTCTAACGCATTTCTGAGGAACGGAGTTCCACGCTTGAACCGGCGACCTTCTCCATATAAAAAACCCCAGTTTTTGGACAAACCTTCGGTTTGCGTCAAGGAGACGTAACGCAATCGAAGATTGCGTGCGTGTCAAGAACTGCTTAGATTACTGAATAGCAGTTCTTGATCATGCTCAGAATTCCACCCATTTGTTTACTGCTTAGGTGGAATTCTGACACACGAAATGAATGGGCCTGGCCGGACTTGAACCGACGACCTTCTCCACGTCAAGGAGACGTCATCTATGGTGCCTCACCATAGATCCCAAGAACCTATGGTTATTAAGGATAGCCACTAGACTACAGGCCCGTATCCATTCATTTCGTCGCGTCATCTGTGGTCTTTGTAGATAGCCACTAGACTATGGGTCCTTAAGTCGAGGTTGGGTCGCTTCTTTTTTAAAGCTTGCTACTTTCCAGAGGGTTATGACCTATTATGACGAGATCGCGCAAGGGTATAATGAGCTTCATGGAGAGGAGCAGGGGAAGAAGCTTCGTTTGATTGCTTCTTATATTCAGACGAAGGACTCAGACCGTATTCTGGACGTGGGCTGCGGGACAGGGCTTTCAGCTAAATACTTAAAGGGTAAAATCACAGGAATTGATCCTTCAGAAGCCCTTCTCAAGCAGTGCCCTTTCCAAACGATCAAGGGCATTGCAGAGTCTTTGCCTTTCCCAGATCATAGCTTTGATTTAGTGGTGTGCATGACAGCCATTCATCACGCAGAAAACGTAGAAAAAGCACTTTCGGAATTGAAACGCGTTGGAAAGAATCAGTGGGTGATTTCAGTGTTAAAAAAGTCAGAGAAAAAAGAAAGAATGGGTGAATGGATCAAAAGGCAGTTTAAAGTAGTTCAGGAAATAGAGGAAGAAAAAGACGTGATCTTCATCCTTCAGAGCAAAAATATATAAATGCTGGTTAGCAGGTAGAGGATATGGATTGGCGAGAGTACCTGAGTCTTTTTTTGAAGAGTTTTAACCCGAAGTCATATAAGTTCCTAGGGGATCGTTTTTTAAGTGGGGCTTTACGGTATTGGGTATTTTTATTCGTGTTTTCTTTTATAGTCATGCTGATTTTGTTCATCCCTATCTTAGCAACATTAAGTTCAGACTTGCAGGAAAAGGCAAACCAGGTCGATGACCTTTCATTGGATGGGCATGTCACGTTGACGAAACCCTTAGTCATTATGGAGGATCCGTTGGTCTTGATGGATTTTAATCGAACCTATCCGACGGATGAAAAGGTCTTGATTACGAAGGAGTCTTTGTTTTATAAGAAGTATTATTGGTTCGGGGATGAGCAGATCGTGTTTAGTGATATAAAGAACATGAGGAATCCAGAAGCCATTGCCTTGATGGCCTTTGCTGCAATCTTGATCGTTCCAAGTCTTTTATTCTTTTTGTTGTTGATTTTCTTCGTCAAGGACAGCCTGATCGTATTGATCGTGGCAGCTTTGGGCTTTGGCATCGCTAGTCTGTTGAAGTATCATCTTTCCTTCACTAAGAGTCTTCGTCTAGCGATCTTTGCAGGGACATTATTGGTGTTCTTGGAGTTTGTCTTGTTTCCCTTTTGGCGTTCGTTTTGGATTCCTTTATTGGTATTTATCGTGTACTATGGGATGGCTGTAGCGCAAGTGGGTGAGGAGCGTTACGAGTCCAGGCCGTTCTAATAGCAAATTGCGTAAATTTTTGAAATTTTTATAGGCAATTTGCTATGCTCGGCAGCGCAAAGCTGCCGGCATGCCAGAAACGATGTGTTTCTGAGCATTCTAGTAAATCTCCCAATTGTTCAATTATAAAGGAGATTTGCTATAAGAACGCTTTTTCTAAATATCTTCCGGTTTTTGTGTTTTTCATCCAGATGGATAGAAGGGTTTCCGATTTTTTCTGGATCGCTTTTATGAGCAAGTTGTTTCTTCCTAAAACCTATGGTGGAGAAAAATCCAACGAGGCGCTTGCAAGATGCTTTGGGGATGTCGGCATGGGATATTTTTTGGGAAAAAGGGGACTTGCCTGACTACGCATGGTTGTTGCAAGTAAAAGATGCCTTGGAAGGAAAAAACTCTTTTGATACGTCGGAGGTGCAGCGCAGGTTGGTGGTGGAAGAAGACAATGCGCACATCCAGGAGTTAACCTCGGTTTTGCGTCCTTTCTATGAGGCACGATCTCAGTTGGAGGGTGAAGTTCGGTATCAGGAAGCAGTCATAATCGAAGAGCGCTAAGCAAGTAAAATGTGGAAGACTGATCTGAAGGGAGCGAAGAATGAATGGTCAAGAATTGGAGCCATAATGGAAGCTCAAGAGTTTGGGGTGGAGGATCTGAATGATTTAACTGGTCATCGCAGGAGAATGTCAAGTCAGAAGGGAGAATCCTTAGTGGGGGCAAGCTTGAGTCAGCGCAGGCTAAATCAGGCCGAAGAACTTAGGGATCGAGCGGAGAGTTTATTGGCGCATGTGGAAAGCCAGATTTTAGCGTATGAATTGAAGCGTAGGGAGTTCGTCGCGCATAAACAGGCTGCTTCAATCGAATATGCAGTGAGCGCCTGCGTGGATGGAAGGCAGCCATTGAGTGCGGCTCGAGTCTTGCAAAGTCAGAGCCGTGCGGTAGAAAAGAAAACAGAAGAAGGAATGAAGGCATCCATCGAATATGCTTCGCTGGCTTTGGCGAACCCTGTGAGGTTGTACTCCATCGCGGACCGAAAGAATCGTCGATCCATCTCGGAAGCGTTCGAGTTGGATTTATCCGATATGTTGAAAATGGATGTGTGGAAGGGTTCAAATGGCTGAAAGCAAGGGTTTGGTTCCTCGAGGGGAAGGCTTGGAAAAAGCGATTCGGTCCATGTCAGACTTATTGAAGTCTAAAAGGGAGTGGAAAGAGCTAGACAATCCTCTCTTTTATCCCCCCATTTTGAAAAATCGAGAACGGTTACGGAGTTTGCAGGGGGAGTATGAAAAGTATGAGAGGGCCATTAAGCCCATTGCTGCTTGTTTGGATGGGGAAGCAAGACGCTTAGAGCCGCTTTTGTTAGCACATGCTGAAGAGAATGTCCCAGAGGTAGAGCAAGCAAAGAAAGGATACGCACTAGCAAAAGAGTTGGATTTGAATGGTGCTGCATATCGATTTCAAGTGGTGTTGGAAAGCGTGCGTTCCGAGCAACACCTAGATAGAGTCATTGAAAAAGAGGAGGGTTTGCGATTGGAAGCGTTGCATCGACATTTTATAGGATTGATCGATGCGATGTTTCAGTCTCGCAATTTATTCTTCAAGAAGAAAACTTATCAGCGTTTACTCATTGGTGCTCAGGTATTAAAACAAGAGTATGAGGGCATTGGTTGTTCAGTGTGGGGGTCTTATTGCAGTAAGTTTATTAGCATATTAGAAAGGCGGTTAGGGGTGGTTAAGAGTGGAGGTAATTGATCTAGAGTATCATCTTAAAGACAATAAAGGATGTTGGGAAGTCCCTCATTCAAATCAACAGGGATGGTACGCTTGGGTGGGGAATTGGTTTAAAGAGACGTTTTCTTCATTCTATTCTAGTTTAAAAGAATATCTCGGCTTTGGGAGGGGTTACAGTTCGATTACATATGAGAATTCGTGGGGATTGGGAAGAGACATAGAAGGTTCAATGCATGAATCCAGCATCTTGCCGGCTGGAAGAGAAGCGCCTTTATTGCTTACTAGAATAATTGAAAACACTTCAGAACAACCGCTTAAAGAATCTGAACCGGTGATGGGAAAACCGTTAGAAAGAGAAGTGTTGGAGTTTCAGACACCCTTCCGCCCTAGAGAAGGAAGATATAGTCTAAACGAGGCTCTATCCTGCTATTATAGAGACTATGCTCGGGAGCAGTATGAGGTGTCACAAGCCCGGTTGAATCCAGAAAAAAGGTTGGAAGAGGAACTTGTTCATTTATACCAAACCTCAGATTGGTCAGTACGCAAGATCACAATGTACTTAAATGATAAATACCAGCAAAGGCTGAGTCCGAGTTCGGTTTCCCGCCGGGCGAGGAAAAAGTTAAGGGTTCAATCCCGTAAAGAGGCCCGAGAATATGCTCAGGCAGCGTAAGGGTAGAAAAGACTATACTATAACCAAAAACTATATAAAGGCTAATTCCTAAAAAAGAAGGATCCAGTGGGGGGTTTACCGGATATTATTTCAGTGGTGTAAAGCTATACACTGATGTCTCTCTCGAGAGACTTGGGGGGTTAACATGGAAAATCAAATGCCTGAGTTAAAGCTAACTAAACAGAAAGCTACAAAGACCCTCATCACAAATGTTGTGACTGAGCTCGTTGGAGAGGAAGCGCTGCCCATTGTTCAGTACTTGCAGGGCAAGAAGAACATTTCTGAGTTTATCATAGCTGAAGAGTTGGACTTGGAGATCCACAAGACCCGTAACACCTTGTATAAGCTCTTGGAGCAGAACATCGTGACCTTCAAGCGCAAGAAGGACAAGATCAAGGGTTGGTACATCTGTTATTGGGATTTCAATGAGCATAACGTTCCTCATCTCGCTGAGAAGATCCGCGTAGATAAGGTAAAAAAGTTAAAGGAACGATTGGATCGTGAGGTGGACAACATGTTCTACATGTGCCGAACCGCGTGTGTGCGGATGGATTTCGAGAAGAGTATGGATTTCAACTTTAAATGCCCTGAGTGCGGGGAAATCATGCAAGAGCAAGACAATCAACGAACCATTCAGTTCTTGCAGCAACGCATTGGCGAATTAGAAATCAACAAACCAATCGTAAGATAAGAACAAGTGGATTGGTTTGTGATCCTCAATTCCGAAGGAATTGGGATCCCATCAAACTTTGTTTGCTGAGGAGTCTAAAAAAGCACTGCTTTTTTGTGAATCAAGAGACCGGCATAAAGCCGTTTTTTCTTTATTTTAATTTGATCTAATTTTAGAATTATGTACTTTCATCCAATCTTGTCAAAGATCCCAATCGCATGTTGACAAGGTCTCTTGTCAAAGCTGCATCGATCGACGCAGCAACCTAAATGAACAGTGCTTTTATGGTGACCGCAGACAACAACCGTCTTCGTATTCTCGTCGTGATGGTTTTGGCAGATGCCGCATTGACTCATGAACTCACTTCTTTTTAGGATTCTTAGGAAATCAACTATTTAAAGCTATTCTTTCTCCCTTTGTACCATGAAACCCTATAAGATCAACGATGGCGTCGAAATTGTCGATTTGACCTTGTATCTAAAGAAGCACCAAACACTCATCATCGGAGACCTGCACATCGGAATGGAAGAGGCTATGAACAAACAGGGTGTTCTTATTCCTAGGTTTCAGTTCAAGGAGCTCTTGGAGCGCTTGGATAAGGTATTGAAGGTCGCAAAGCCAAAGAAGATCGTCTTGATTGGAGATGTCAAGCATGAGTTCGGCGTCATAACAGAGACAGAATGGCGCAACATTGTGCATCTGGTTGATTTTCTAAAAGAAAAAGCAGAGGTGCAGATCGTCAAGGGTAATCACGATGCCATCGTCCTTCCCATTGCGCAGAAACGCAAAATCAAGGTGGCTGATCACGTCAAATTAGGTGATTTCTACTTATGTCACGGCCATAAACTCCCAACAGATAAAGACTTCAAAGAAGCCAAAACAATCGTCATAGGCCATGAACATCCTGCGATCGGCCTTCAGGACGGTCCTCGCCGAGAGACCTACAAGTGCTTCCTCGTCGGAAAGTTCAAGCGGAAAAACCTCATCGTCCTGCCAAGTCTCAGCACACTCAGTGAAGGCACAGATGTTACCAAGGAGCAATTCCTCAGTCCCTTAATAAAAAACATCGGTGACTTCAAGTTCTACATCGTCGCAGACAAAGTCTATGAGTTTGGAAAAGTGAAGGACGTGATGTAGTCAGTGACGTTAATAAGGGATAAAAATAGTTAACGTCACTGCGCATAGGAAATGACAATTAGTGTACAAAGATTATTGTCATTTCCTATGGATTAAGGTTTTAAAGGTTGTTCAGTTTCTAGGTTTATGGATATTATGTCACATTTTAGGAATTGTCCGCCTTCTAGAGTTATAAGACCACAGAGGATTACTGCTGAGACGATTGTGGGTCCATCACAAACCTGCTTAAAAAGTTTTGATAGTATTCTCACTAGGCCTGTAGATGTGCTCCCTGTAATTCATTTATATCAACATTTACAATTTGCTTTACAAAGAGGATATGCAGTGATTCGAGGGGGAAAAGTCGAACTGGTGCCCGTACAGGATCTTGCGTTGGGACCCTTAGAAGGATTGATACAGGAAGGAGTGTTAGATGATAGATCTATGGCTTCATTAAGAACGCATGGGGTTTTTGGCAATCCAGTAGAAGATCATCCAACATATATATCTAAGTCGCATTGGAATGGAGAAACCTATTGTGGTGAAACAGCCGCAGTTCAGGGAAAAATCGTTATGTTAGAATTAGATTTGGGAATGCTGCTGGCTAGAAGAACGGTGTTTATCGATCCAGAGACGATAAACGAAAAGGCTGCATATGACGATTGGAGAAATGAATTAGGAAAAGCTTTTTTTGTGGTGGGAGGAATTCCAGTAGAAGCGATCCAGGTGATGCGCCCTAAATACACACATGATTGGACAGGGCCCGTGCCTTTAGATTGAGAAATCACTGCTTTCTTACAATCACAGACTTAAAATATCGTTCTTGAAACTCCGTTAATGCCTTAATCTGTTCATCTGTATATTCAACTCCTTCTGGTACAACAACGAGTTTGTCATCATCGTCATTCGTGCGGTGAATCACAGCGATGCAGGTTCCTGTAAACTCATCCACCGCTTCAAAAACCCCTAAGACATAAGCATCCATCTCATCCCCATCAGGAGCTTTCGTTCCTGGAACAAAGCCATAATTGACGGGATAAAGAAAGCCACAGTCAGGGTGCTTACTGCCCATCGGGCGATCCATTTTGACGGTAACAGTTTTTCCTAAGTAAGAAACAGCAGGGTCAGACTTCATAGTTTCCCAATCACCGTCTTCTCGCTGATAATGGCTGAATTCCCAGAAGGATCTTCTAGAATAAATTTGCACTTTTCTTGCCCCCATATGATGCGGGTCATCTTTTTCAATATGTTCTTCGCTTTTTTGCGATCCTCTTCTTCTTCAGCACTGTCGCGTAAGACTTCAACCTGCTTCTTGATGCGATTCAGAACGCCTTCAATATTGGTTACATAGCCATTGCTAAATTCGCCCGGTTCAATCGAACCAATGTGGGGAATCTTGACGGTAGCATCCGCACTTTTCACCACACGAATTTTCATGTCGTCTTCTTTAGTGATTTCAAACGTATATTTACTCGGCGTTCTTTTTTGTTCCGGCTCTACATCGGCTTTGTGATATCCACATCCGGAGCAGTCCATGCCAAATAAGTGGCAGTTGCCAAAGTAAGGCACTTCACGTACAGCTTCGGTTAGCACGAGTTTTTTTTCATGGCAGAAGGGGCATAGTTCACCTTGAATGATTTCCACATCTTCTGCTTTCTTCTTTTCAACCATATCCAACCAAAAGAAAACGTGTTTTAAAAAGCTTGTGGAAAGGGTTAAGAAGGGCTTTATTCATCGCCCAATTCATCTTTCATAGCAGCTGTTTGAGGTTGTCCTTTTGCAGCAGATCCTTGTCGATAGATTTCAGCAAAGCTGGGAACAATGACTACATAGTCATCGCCAAATCCGGCAATGTCGCCTTCAATGGCATCGCAGGTCTTTTTGAGTTTATTGATGGCTCTTTTGAGTTCAATAAGGTCTTTATCCTTCAAAGGGCGGATGTTGATCAAGGCAACGGTGTATCCTT
>CAYOJS010000043.1:2918-9839 GCA_964404345.1 uncultured Methanosarcinales archaeon | reverse complement strand
GATTGGCAATTATAAAGGTAGACGGGAATGTCATATTGAACCGGATTGGCTTTTGATTTATTTTGAAAATACAGATTCAGTAATTTTTGAAAGAACCGGTTCGCATTCGGATTTATTTGATTAGTTTATTTTTTGCTAACGTTTCAGAACGCTCCTTTAAAAATCTCTGACTATATGCACCTCTCTTAGTTTCTTCGTCACTTTTCCACCTTACATATCGCACTTGCAGATGATTATTGTATTTTTCTTTGAGCTTGTTATGATCTGAGTCGTCTTTTGAATAAAGACATAAAACATAGCTTTTTCCTATTTTACTTTGATCCATAGGAATCTTTGCTGTTGGATACCCATTATCTTCCATTTCTTGAATTGCAAGCTTTTCTAAAGTTTTCCAATCTTCTGAGAAAAACAAGTACTTACCTAGAATAGACCATTTTGACTTAGCTTCTAAGACTGTTCTTGTTATATAATGACGCCACAATGTCCCATCATCCTCATCAGGAACACCAACAAATCGAATAATGTTTTCAGACACTCTACTCCATTTATATGGAATCATGAAATTTCCTCTGTAATGAAGATTTGGCATTTTGAATATAAGATAAAAAAGCTTGCATAAATTCCATCGCACTGCCTGCTTCATTCTCTATATATTTAACGATGGCGTCATAGTTTTTTTGCTCATAGTATTCTTTTATCTTCTTGTTTTCTCCCATTGGCTTATTACTGAAATTTTCTAGGGATGCTCCCTTGAAACTCCCTCCGTTGAGTAAGACTAACACCGATTTCATATCTATATGGGGTCTAGAGTAATGTAACTCTCGACTTGTAATCTTTCTTTGCAAATATTTGTTGAATTTTGAAATGAGGAATTCCCATTCATAATGAAGACCAAATCCAATAGGGATAAAATTCCATGGACTTAGTTCCGGATTAAAGAATTGATTATGAATGGTCTTCACTATCGTTTCTTCGGAAGATTCCCATTCCTTAAGAATAATTAATTGACCAATTGGTTTTCCAGTACGAATGTCCATTCTTTGGTATTGGAATGTTATGATTTTATCGCTGTCTGGATCAGGTTTTTCACCAGGCGAGTAAGTTTCAATGTCAAAGTAATACTCAGGCATTATGAGGTAATGCTTATTTTATATTTAAATTAGCCAGTAGACGCACTTCCACTGGACATTGGCTCATGAGGTATATAAAGAAGATCTCTTCTAATTTTCAGAGGGGATGTCTAATGTCGAAAACAAAGATTCCATTAAATCTTAAAAACACCGTTTTTCTTAGAGATAATCATCAATGTCGCTGGTGTGGGCGTGGAGCTGCCGACGGTGTTAAGTTACATGCAGATCATGTTCTCGCTGAAGCGTTTAAAGGCTCTACCACATTAGAAAATCTTGGAACGTTGTGTAATGAATGTAACTTATGGAAAGGTTCGGATTATTATGGGCAGTATTTGCTAACTACTACATTTAAAGTAAAAGATCTAAATTCTCATATAAAACTTTTCGGCCCCACTCAAGGTCCAGGCCCTCATGGAGAATTATATGATGGTAGCTTATACAGATTGGATCTTGAGTTCTATAGAGAAATAGATAACCATTTTGAGAAAGTGTCTATTCATGAACCTTTTCGCATTCCCGGCCTATGGGAGGCAGCAGCCCAAGATATGACAAGCAAGATAAAGGTTACAGATAGAAAGAACCGAGCGTTATTTGATTTGAAGAATAAAATACGAGATTATCTATTCGAAAATCAAGGCTATCTCGAGGATAGAACTTTAGAAGATGGGAGCCAAATCCTCATCTTTAAAGAGAGGAAATAATAAAGCCCCCGGCGAGAGTTGCACTCGCGACCTGCGCTTTACGAGAGCGCCGCTATAGCTACTAAGCCACGGGGGCGTGTTAGGATAATTTCTTCTTGATTTCTTCTATGGATACGGATTTCTGACAGTTGGGGCAAACTAGGTGCTTGGTCTTCTTCTTGCCTTCTATGGTATATACATAGGTGCCCAGGATCTTCTTGAGGAAGGTCTCCTCGATTGCCTTTTTGCACAGTTCACACTTCATAGACGAGAAAGGACTTAGGAGCGTATATAAAGGTTTTCACTTAAACAGAACGAAGGAAGCTCCGTAAAAGCCTGCAGCGAGGAAGAGCAAGACGAAGTAGACTGCTTTATTCCAATGATACACTTTCTTGCCATCGAGCAACCAGAAGGGCAAGAGATTGAATAAACCCAGCCATGCATTGATGAGATAACCATAATAGGAAACCACCCCAAGCCAAGGCGAAGTGGCTAAGAAGAGCAAAGCAAGCACTAGATTTGAGAGAGGCCCTGCTGCGGAGATCAAACCACTTTGCTTTTGAGTGACATGACCTTGAATGATGACGGCGCCCGGTGCTGCGAAGATGACGCCGAAGAGACTCGTGACGAGCGCCAGAAAAAGCATTTTATCATCACTCCTGAACTCGGCCCAACAACAATACCTTTGAGCAACTAGTTTATGACAAAGCTCGTGAATGAGAAAGCCAGAACCAACGGTGATGCCAGCAATGAGAACGTAGAGGAGTAACTTGGGGGATAACCACCCATGCGGATTAATGACCAAGCCAAAAGCAATGCTGATGACGATCCAAGCCTTGAGCAGGTCGTGTTTTTCGATGGCACTGAAATGAAGCATACTTGTGGCTGCTTTCCACTGTATTTAAACCTTCCCCAAACAACACTTTTTACTATTCTATAGTAGTATATAACCGAAAGCTTTAAATACTCGAACTGCTTCATAAAAGATAGCCTTACACCTCCGTGAATACCTTGGAGCCTAAGTCGAGCCCCCTCTTCCGAAACTCCAAGGGACTTCACCCCTATGTTCTTAAAAACCCCTTCGTTTCTTATCTTACATGCCTCCCTACGAGCCGATCTCTGTCTGCATACCTGCCCATAATGAAGAAGCCACGATTGGAAGCACCCTCGACTCTATCTTACGACAAGATTACCCTGGAGAGATGGAAATCACCGTTTGTGCCAATGCTTGCACAGATGGAACAGAGGAAGAAGTGAGACGCCTCCAAACCCAACACCCCAATCTCCATTTATTAAGCACTCCTGAAAAAGGAAAACCTAACGCGTGGAATATGCTACGAGAAACTGCCACCCATGATTACCATTTCTTCACCGATGCAGACGTTACTGTTCACCCCACCGCCTTTCGGCATTTATACCACACACTCGAAAGCCGCCAAGACCTTGTGGCTGCAGGCGGCATGATTGTCCCTTACCTTGAAGAATCCGATTGGCTTACTAGCCTCATTACACCTAAACCCGGCCCTCAAGGTTGCCTCATTGGAAGACTTTACGCTTATCATGAAGAAAAACTGAAAAGCCGAATGCAGCATTGGGGATACCCACAAATGCCTTCCGATATCATTCATGAAGATGCTTGGCTCAGCCTCGTCATTGGTATTCAGCAATGGACCACCCATTATGAAGCCAAAGTTTACTATTACCCTTGGAACTGGTCAGAAGCCATCCAACGCCAAGCTCAAGAAAAACGAGGCATTCAACAACTCAAACAAGACTACCCCCACCTCCTCAACGAACGTCCCTTCTGGGAGGAACCTGCTCTTCAACGCAGACTCGCCAAACTTCAACATCTTCATGGTGTTCGCGATTTCATCGAATATGCAGCTGGGCGCCCTCTACGAATTTTTATTCGATGGCGTGCCAGTCGCCTCCCCAACCCAAGTGCTCCTACAGGATGGTACAGTGCACGCTCCAGTAAACGCATCATTCCCCTATCTCGAATTACGTAGAACCTACATCTTAAACGGCATCTTGCCCTGGAACTTTTGCATCATCTTCTGCATGTCCTTTTCTGAACCGCCCTTGAACATCTTCACCATCTTCTTGGACTGCTTGTATTGCTTGAGCAAGGAACGAATCTCCCCTGAAGAACAGCCAGAACCCTTTGCGATTCGATCGACACGAGAGCCATCCATATCCTCTGGGTTTTCCAACTCTTCTTTTGTACAGGAATCCAAGATGAACTTCCACTTCGTCAGTTTTTCTTCCTGCACTTCCAACATTTCCTTTGGCAAGTGAACCTGGCTCATACCTGGAATCATCTCCATAACCTTTGCCAAAGGACCCATCTTTCTTACGGCTTGCATTTGCTCATAAAGATCCAACAAACTAAAATCACCCTTGAGGAATTTGTTGCCTAAGTCTTGCGCTTCCTCCTCAGAAATCGCGCCCTTGGCTTTTTCCAACAAGGCTTCGAGATCACCCATTCCGAGCAATCTTCCTACGAAACCTTCAGGTCTGAATTCTTCCAGATCATCCACTTTTTCTCCGATTCCGATGAATTTGACCGGCGCACCGGTGATGGCAGCAGCTGCGAGAGCGCCACCTCCTTTGGCTGTACCGTCTAATTTTGTGATGATGATGCCTGTTACGCCGCAGGTTTCATGAAAGGTCTTGGCTTGCTTTTCAGCAGCTTGACCTAGATCAGCCCCCATAACTAATAGGGTTTCATTGGCATTGACTGCCTTATGAATGCTGTTGAGCTCAGTGATGAGTTCTTCTGATAACGCGTCACGGCCAGCTGTATCCACGATGACAAGGTCGTACTTGCTTAACTCAGACTCGAACTTCTTGAAAATCTTTGCGGGGTCTTTTGATTTTTTATCCCCCATGAAATCCACACCGACCTTCTTTGCGAGTTGCTCTAACTGATCGAAGGCAGCTGGACGCCAGGTGTCGGTTGTCATGACTGCCACTTTCAAGCCACGCTTCTTGTAGTAATTCGCAAGCTTTCCGGCGCAGGTTGTTTTTCCATTACCGAACAAGCCAACGAGCATCAATTTGAAGGGCTTCTTCTTCATCTCAATCTTTGCACCGGAGCCGCCTAAGAACTTAGTGAGCTCTTCATATAAGACTTGGATGAGGTATTCTTTCTTGGATAAGGTCTTAGGAGATTCTTCTTTTAGAACGCGCTCCTTGATTTTGTTGGTGAGATCTAAAACTAATTTGACGTTGACATCGGACTGCAAAAGAGAACGTTGGACGTCCTTGACGAGTTCGTTGACTAGTTTTTCATCTACGAAGACCGCGAAAGTGATCTTCTTCAACGTGTTCTTTAACGAGTCAGAGAGCTTATCGAGGACCATGTTTTAAAGAACCTTGGGAGCTATATAAAAGTTGCTCTAACTTAGATTAAATCTCTATGCTTCTGCAAGAAGCGGTCTGCCCCATTGGCCTTGATATCTAACATATGGTACCCAAATGGGATTGAATGGCTTACTACCTGATTAAGGCCCATCAAACCAAGACCCACTAACCCCGCTTCTTCAAACAACCAAGGCTTCAAAAATACAGGATCTAATTCAATAAATGGAATATTCATATTAATTGCAAAATAAGTAGCGGCACCCAAAAAAATGCCCATTCGAATTGGAACTTTTTTCAAACGAGAAAACCTTTCTCTTAACGAGTTGACACCCAATTTACTTGCATCTATCGGATGATCCCCCCGAAGACATTCATACATCTGCCTTGCCTGTATCATCTCCCTTGTTTCTACATCTTCATTCAATGACCGCCCAGCTCGAAAATGCTCATCTAATTTTCTCCCTAATTGCCCATACGAATTTTCTAAACTGTACGTAGCAATACTTATTTCATTTAATGTTGTTTCTAACCTTCCAAGACGTTCATCATGCCCTTCTCTTAAGGCAGGGGTTTTAAATGGAATTTTCAGCCGCTGACCAGGACTCCTAAAAAAATAAAATAACTCTTCTACTTCCCCCACAAAACTTTTTCTTCCGCTTAATAATTGATCCACTAATAGATCCTTCCCATTTTGTCTTCTAAGATAAGCTACGTTTGTAGCGATGGCTTCTCCTATGAAATCTTCTGAGGACCCATTCGGTGCATGCATGAATTTTTGTATTTGATCTCTTTTAAAAACCTTATATTCTTTTCTATATAGTTAATTATTCACAGCCGACAACCATATAAATCAAATCTAAGAACAAACGAGTTGTGCATCGGTCGTCTAATGGTTAGGAGTCCTTAAGCGAACGCTTAAGAACGAACAAATGCGAGCCTTCCAAGCTTGCGATCCGGGTTCGAATCCCGGCCGATGCATCCCTTTCTTCCATAAAGTATTAAAGGCTTCTAAGCCCACAAAGCCCCATGAAAGAGCACATTCTGGTTATTGCAGCGCACAGTGACGACCAAATCCTAGGAGCTGGAGCCACGATGGCTGAATATGCCCATGAAGGACACACGATTAAAACCATTATCCTCAGCCAGGGAGAGAAAAGCCACCCGCACCTCCAAGCCGATGTCATTACAAAGATCCGACAAAAAGAAAGCCATCAAGCCGATGAAGTCATTGGTGGAGACGGAGTGCTGTTCCTAGACTTCAAAGAAGGGCAATTCCCCCAGCATTACCCCCTCCATGAACACGGACTCAGACAATTCATCCAAAATTTCAAACCCACCAAGATCTTCACCCACTCTGTTGACGACGGGCATCCTGACCATATCAATACCCACAAAATTGTTATCGAACTTTACGATCGGCTCAAATTAAGATGTGACCTTTACACCTTTGACGTTTGGACACCTTTTAACTTAAAGAAACGAGAAAATCCCTGGCTATTCGTAGATGTCAGCAAAACCTTCCCAAAAAAAATGGCGGCCCTACGGTGCTTCAAAAGCCAATATCTAGCAGCCAGCTACCCCATCATCCTCTCCTATCTACGAGCCATCTATCATGGCTTCTTCAACAACACAAGCTACGCGGAGATCTTCTACAAAGTACGATGAAAAAACTACTCATTGCGACTGACACCTACCACCCCTGGCAAGACGGAGTGACTAGAACATTGGATGAAATCATTCCCAGA
>CAYOJS010000043.1:0-2908 GCA_964404345.1 uncultured Methanosarcinales archaeon | reverse complement strand
CTATGCCCGGACTTTGGCATCCCAGAAGAAAGTGGCGTGGTTCTTCACAAAGTACCTTTAAGCAACATCCAAATTAAAGAAGTTACGGGCGGCTTTCGCTTTGCCCAACTCAAAACCAAACTCGTCAAAGAGATTGTTGCCAAAAGCGATATTGTCTTCAGCCAAGACTTAGGCCCTATTGGACTTCTTGCGATTCACTATGCCCGAAAACTAAAAAAACCCATTGTCAGTTATGTTCACACGCTAGAATGGGAACGAATTCCGGCCGTTATCAGTGCACCAATCTTAAAATTCTTCGCACGGAAATTCATGCGATGGCTCACCAAAAGGTACTATAATAAATGTGACTTGCTCTTAGTACCGAGCGACAATATCGGCGAACGACTTGCGTGGCAAGGCATCCACCCCCGCAAAGAAATCATCCCTCTAGGAGTGGATGTTCATACGTTCAAACCTGGCAAGAACCCTGAATTGCGAAAACAACTTGGCATTGACGAAAAAGACTTTGTCATCGGCTACCACGGAAGACTTGCACGGGAAAAAGACCTTCCCACACTGCTACGAGCCTACGTTTACCTACGCCGAAAATACCCCCAGCTTAGACTCCTCATCGTCGGCGAAGGAATGAAACTTCTCACCTGGAGACTGGAACACCAAGCTGGCGTAATCTTACCTGGAAAACAGCAGCAAGTAGTACCTTACCTACAATGCATGGACCTCTACTGTTTAACTTCACTCTCTGAAACCACTAGCTTAAGCACACTGGAAGCCATGGCCTGCGGATTGCCCGTCATTGCAACGCCTGTTGGTTTTATTCGCGAATACCTGCGCAACAAAGAAAATGGACTGATTACACCGAAACGAGATTCGGTTATCCTTGCAAATAAAATTGATGGACTTATTCAAAGTCCAGAACTACGAAAGAAACTCGGTGAAAATGCGCGGAAAACCATTGAGAAACAATTCAATTGGGAAACGACAGCGGAGAAGATACGGAAAGTGCTGGAGATCTTATGATCAAAGCCATCATCTTTGACTTTGGAGGAGTTTTATCCACACTAGCAGAACTTGAACCCATTCTAAAAGAAATTGCAAAGAAAGCAGGAAAAGACCCTGAGCCTCTAATGAAAATACTGTATGAAATATTGGAAAAAGTTGAAATCAATCAAATACCATCACAAATCCTATGGGAAAATTTGGCAAAATACTTAGAACTAGATTCCCAATATTTGAGAACAAAAATAATCGATTCAGGCAAGATTAGGACAGAAGTAATTGAGCTGGTAAAGAATTTAAAAAAGCATTATAAAACTGGATTGCTATCAAATCAGATAGAAGACTGGCTGGAAGAAATTATACGCAAATACGAACTAGACAAGATATTCGACGCCATAGTAACCTCTTATGGCAGCAAAAAAGCCAAACCAGACCCAGCTATATATGAAGAGGTTGCTAAGAAACTAGGTGTAAAAGTGAGCGAGTGCATATTTATAGATGACTGGGAAAAGTATGTTCTTTCGGCTGAAAAACTAGGGATGAAAACAATATTGTTCAAAAATATAGAACAGCTGAAAAAAGATTTAAAGAGGTTAGGGATAAGTTCTAAACCTTCAAACTCGTCACTTTGGAAACTGCATGCTGGTCCATGCTGATGCCGAACAACGTATCGGATTCGGAGACGATGGCGTCATTGTGGCTGATGACGACGTACTGTGCTTTGGTGGAGTATGCTTTTAGGAGCTTGCCTAGCTTTTCTGAGTTGCGCTTGTCCAAGGCCGCATCCACTTCATCCATGATGTAGAACGGCGCTGGATCGTGCTCCTGCACGGCGAAGAGGAAGGCTAACGCTGTCAATGTCTTTTCACCGCCTGACAAGCCCCGAATGTCCATGAACTTACTGCCAGTTAGACGAACCTTCATCGTCAACCCCCCATTGAAGGGATCGTGTTTGTCCTCTAACTCCAGGAAGGCTTCTCCTTTTGTTGACAAGAGGCCAAAGATCTTCTGGAAGTTACTGTTTACGACCTCAAAAGTCTTCATAAATAAATCTTTTTTCTTACTATCGATCTTGTTGATCATGATCATGACATCCTCTCGTTCCTTACCTAATTTCTCTTTTTTTCCTAAAAGCTCACCGTATTCGCGCTCGACATTCTCGTAAATCTCCAAAGCACGCATGTTAACTGCGCCAAGGTCCCCCACCATTTTTTCGAACTGCTTGATCTCCAACAAGATCTCTTCCTCAGGTTTTCCCTTGAATAATGGAATGGCCTCGTACTGCTTGAATTCTTCCCCCAAACCCGCGAGCTCTGCTTTGACTCGCGCAGCTTCCAATGAGACGCCGATCTTCTTCCTATCCACATCCCGCATGCCTAAGTCCTTCTTATTTACATCCTGCTCCAACTTCGACACTTCATCTGAAAACTTCGTACGCAGGGTGAAGAGAGCCTTGAACTGCTCATAAAACTTCTTTTCCGACTCTTCCTTTACAATGAGGTCTTTACGCTGCTGCTTTAACTTATCCGCGAGTTCTTTTTGTTCCTTTTCGAAGTCACTCTTCTCCTTTTCCTGCTGCTTCAAGATCCGATCTGCCTTTTCTGTTTCCGGCTGCAAGATGTTTTGAATTTCACTCTCCATTCCCTTCATCTCCCCCTGCAACTCCTGAATCTCCAAGCGAAGCTCGTTCTTCTTCTGCTCGAAGGTGTTCAACTCTGCTAGTAGGCGAGGATTGCGCAACTCAGCCATACGATCTCGAAGTTTTTGCTTTTCCATCTTCACCTCAGCCAACCGATGATTTTTTTCGCTGAGGAACTCTTGCGCTTTATCGAGCTTCTTTTCCACGTCCTTTAACGCCAGTTCCACCTTTGCTTTTTCTTCCTTACTCGCCCCTAAATCCGCTGAATCCAAG
>CAYOJS010000042.1:6605-10073 GCA_964404345.1 uncultured Methanosarcinales archaeon | reverse complement strand
TCTGCCTTACTGGAAAGCATGCAGGAACACCAGGCCACCATTGGTAAGGAAACTTTCTTTTTGCCGAACCCGTTCTTCGTAATGGCCACGCAGAACCCAATAGAGACTCTTGGAACGTATAAGCTGCCTGAAGCTCAAGTGGATCGTTTTATTTTCAAGATTTTGATGACCTATCCCGATATAGCCGAAGAGCAGATCATCTTACGGAACAATATGACGCTAAAGCGCTTCGAAGATTTCAATGTAAAGGCGATTTTATCAGCGCGAGAAATCATTGATCTACATGAATTTGTAAAGAAATTATACTTAGATGAAAAAGTGGAGAAGTACATCGTGCGATTGGTGGATGCCAGCCGTCATTGGGATCGGTATGACATCAAGTTAGGAAGGTTCATCCAATTTGGAGGTTCTCCGCGTGCCACCATTTCTTTATTCATCGCAGCGAAAGCGCATGCTTTATTGGCAGGAAGAGGATATGCTACTCCTCAAGATGTGAAGGATGTGGCTTTGAAAGTGATGCGTCACCGTATTTTATTGAATTTCGAAGGTGAGGCTGAAGAAGTCAATCCAGATGAAATCATAAAGGAGATTTTAGCTAAAGTTCCGATTCTATAATTTAGTCAAGTTTTTTGACGAAAAAGAGTTATCTCTTTCTATAGTACATGTTTAGATGGGATTTTGGAAAGAGTATAGAAGATCGTTCGTGGCAAGAATGGGTTTCGTTTTAACTATGTTAGGTACTGCCGGAGTGAATTATATATGCACAAGGCTTCCAGAGCAAAACAAAATAGCTCAGATAGAGCAAGATCCCCTTATATCCCGCTATCTTTCTTTAAATGGTCAACTAGAAGAGATCAGTAACAAGTTAAAGGCGTGTGGATGGGGTACTTTAGATCCAAGGCTCAATCCCAATAAAGAACAAGACTGCTATATAAAAGATCTAGAAGGCAAGATAAAAGAACTCTCTCAAGAGGCTAAAGAGTTAGTAAGGCAAGATACACAATCAAAAGTGCAGGAGCTGAATGGGTTAAAGCTTGAAAGTCGTATTTATGATTACGCTCTCCCTGCAAGCATGCTACTGTGTATGTTTATAGGCCCTTTTGTATTTGAGTGGGGGTTATCAAGGTATGAAAGCCTCATTAAAAAACCAGAGGATAAAGAAGGGTGAAAAAGGCAGGTAGTCATTTATAAACAATATCAGATTCCTTTATGAATGAATTCCATTTCAGATCGGATCATCAAACTTTTTATGGAAAAGAGAGTCTTAAGTTTTAGTTTTATAGTAAAGGCTTTACAGATGAGTTCAAGCAAAGTGGCTTATCATGTTTCCGAGTTACAAAAGAGAGAGGTTCTCGAAAAGCTTGGAAACCGATACGTCTTGACAGAGACGTATCGCTCGTTTCTTCCCTATTTCGATTCGCTTCTGGACCGAAAAAAATATCCATTGGTTGTGGTAAAAGTAGATATAACGATGAAGGGCAAGCACCTGCTGATCTTTCGTAAAAAAGAGCCTTTCTTAGGTTTTTGGGAGCTTCCAGCGACTAAACTAAAGCTAGGAGAGTCTATAGAGGGAGCTGCAAAAAGGGTTTTAGGGAAAACATGCACACGTGTAAAAATAAGCGCTCCCCTTCAGCTTCGTGAGCAGGTCGTAACCAACAAGGAAGTGGTTTATGATTATTTTCTCTATTTTGTAACGATTCAATTGGCTTCATCAAAAGACATAAAATGGGAGTTTTTCTCAAAAACCGATTGGAACCATCTTCGTCTTATTCCTACAGACAAGCTTTTTTTAGAAGGAAAACTCAAGAAGGGTGAACAAATAACGCTTCAGATGGAAGAAGACAGTCTGGTCCTTTCTCCTTGAAAACCTTTATATACCCTTATTCTAAAGGGAGGTTATGCCGATTAAGGAGTTAAACTTAGAGTTGTTTCCTCGTTTTAAGAACGTTGAAGTGAGAGCAAGGTTGGACATCATTAACAAATTCTTAGAGGGCGACTGGACGACAATGCTGAAGGGGACTGGCACGGAGTTCGCCGGATTTAGGCCGTATAATGTGTTTGTAGACGACGCTTCATTGATTGACTGGAAGGCAACGTTACGTTCAGGAGAGATTTTGGTGAGGGAATTCGAAACGACACGTAGTTTTCAAGTCTTTATTTTAGTGGATGTGAGCGATTCCATGCTGTTTTCCTCAACAGGTAAGTTGAAATGCGAATACGCAGCGGAATTGGCTTTTTCATTGTCGTTTGCGATTCCTCGAAGTGGAGAAACCCTTGGGTTGGCCTTATTCACGAACAAATTAACAGCTACTGTATTGCCCGCCGCAGGAAAGCAAAACTTTTACCGGATATTGGGAGTTCTAACGGATCCAAGTAAATATGGGGGGCCCAAGGATTTTAAAAGAGTCATGCGGTTGACCGACGCCTTACTGAAGAATAAGTCGGTAGTGATCATCATCTCGGATTTTTTAGGGTTGGAGCTGGGTTGGGGAAAATACATTCAGATATTGACGCAAAAATTTGACTTGGTGGGGGTTATGGTGAGGGATCCCAGAGATTACTTATTACCGAGCAATGCAGGCCAATTCATGGTACAAGACCCTTTTTCAGAGGAAGAGTTGTTGATTGATACCCACCAATACGCAGAAGCCTACAAGCGTTTGGGAGAAGAGCACCTGCGAAAGGTAAAGAATATATTCGAAAAGTCAAAGGCAAGCTTTGTAAGCCTAACAACCGATGAACCTTTTTACGATCCTATCCTAAAGTTTTTCAAAAAGCGTAAGAAGACGACGGTATAAAATGAGACTTGATTTTGTGAATCCAGAATATCTATGGTTCTTGTTAAGTATTCCTTTATTGATCTTAATACATTTTTACTTTCTGCATCATGCTTATGTGAAAGCGATGCGTTTTGCAAACTTTGAGGCTCTGAAACGTATTACAGGAAAAGAGTTAATTACTAAAAACTTAGTGGTGTTGATTCTTCGGTGTGCTATATTGATATTAGTCATTCTGGCAGCAGCTGGGGTCGAAATGTGGTATGTGGGTTCAAGCAACGAAAACGATTATGTCGTTGCAATCGATACAAGCCTATCGATGACAACAACCGATCTTCCCCCCACCCGACTAGAAGCGGGAAAGGAATTTGCTGTGGATTTTGTAGATCATATCGGAGGAGAGTCCAATGTGGGATTAATCAGCTTTTCAGGGATTACCTTTGTGAACGAACCATTAATCAATGATAGAGCAAAGGTGATTCGTTCCATCCGAAACTTAGGGATGAACGATGTTGGAGGAACAGACTTATCCGGAGCCATTATTACAGGTACGAATATGCTACTAAATTCTAAGAAAGGAAGGATGATAATGTTAATGTCAGATGGGAGTCACACAGCAGGCTCGGAAGGCCCTATCCAGGAAGCAGTGATTTACGCAAAAGCCAATCACGTACGGATCCATACCCTTGCC
>CAYOJS010000042.1:0-6594 GCA_964404345.1 uncultured Methanosarcinales archaeon | reverse complement strand
GTGATCGCTGATACGAGTTCCGGCCTTTTCTTTGACGTGGCGGATCGTCCAGCCTGGAAGGCAGCTGAGGATACCTTATTCAGCCAATCCGATATGGGTTTATTGAATAAGAATTTGAATTATATTTTTATACTGATTGCGCTTACTCTATTATTCATAGAGTGGGGTTTGATCAACACTCGATTCAGGAGGATTCCATGATTGTTTGGGCGGTTTTCCTAGCTTGGTTTTTGGCACAGCTATGCAAAGTGGTGCATCAGAAAAAGGGGCATGCGTTTTGGGAGAGTGGAGGAATGCCTTCATCACACGCAGCAGTTGTTACGGCCTTGTGTGGCTCCATTTATGTAGAGAGCGGATTTTCGCTCTTATTTGCAGCGTGCGTTGTTTTTTCGTTGATCATTCTTCATGATGCATTAACAGTCCGCTGGCAGGCTGGGGTGCAGGCAGGGCTTTTGAATCAGTTACTTAGTGCAAAGAAGCGAGCCAAGACGCCTCTATCCAAATCACTGGGACACAGACCTTCAGAAGTCCTGGCAGGCATTGCGCTAGGTCTTTTGGTGGTCATCGCCTTCTATCTCTAAAGGGTTAAAAGAAAAAGTTTTTAAAGCACCAACCATTAAGAAAAGAGATAGGGTGCGGAAGGTGGACCTATGAAGAAAGCATTTCTAATTGTTCTGATCATAACACTTCTTGTAGTGCAAACCGTTTGGGCCGTTGAAACCAATACTTCAACAAACTCGTCTTCACAAACAAATACAGCCTCAACAAAAACCGTAACCGTAAAAGAGGCCATCCCAGGAGGGACCAAAAAGTTCGTATCGAAACAGAATATGCGTAAGAAGCTTTTAGAAGAGCAAGCAAGTAGCTTCCCATATGACTTAAATGAGGCCATAGCTTGGGTACGAGCTAACAAAATCTCTATTCTAGATCCAGTAACCAAAAAGTCAGTATTCGTGAATATTATGTCAGATGAACAAATAGCCTCTTTTTTATTAAAACCAGGGGGGCGTAAAGCGTCTGGAATCGATAGTGCCGATCTTTCAACGGACAGATCAGGGGTTACCATTGTTAATGAAAAAGCAGGGAAAAAACAAGCTTATAAGTTTACCGTCGCTCAATCAGAAAAGAAATTACCGCTCGGACCCAGTCAATCAGGAAAGAGAGAACTTCCATTTTACATGCTTCGTGGGGATGCCCCTTCAGATCCTCCTCAAAATAGCAATCTCAAAGAGGAGTATGCTTGGGTGCGAGCGAATTTACAAACCCTCTACGATCCGTTCAAGAAGCAAACCCTTTCCGTAACGCGATCTTCGGAAGGCTACTTGCAATACTTATTAAAAGCACCGCAAGTACGAAAAAACATCGGATTACCCGCATTACCAGACGGCGACTTCAAGAAAAGCGCGCGCTTCACGTAGTTTCTTAGGAGGAAGCAAATGAAAAATATATGGATTCTGGCAAGTATGTTGCTTTTAATAGTTCCTGCAGTCATGGCCAGTTCCAATACCCTATTAGTGAAGACTCGAACAGGCGAGGGTTTACGTCTGATTCAATTGACTCCTTACCTGATTCCGGGGGGTACTGGGCAGTACTTGACCAAGGGTCGCTTTTTAGAAGCTCAAATGAGGGGATATGCACAGAGTTTCCCTTATGACTTAAGAGCAGCCGTTTCTTGGGTTCGTAACAATCAACTCTCGCTGATCGACCCTGTAACAAAGAAATCCATGTTGGTCGCTTTAATGTCAGATGAGAATATCATCAGTTATTTAATGCAACCTTGGGGCCGTCAATTATCACAGATTGATTTTGCAGGCCTTCCACCCCGTACAACTCCGATTACAGTCATACGAACCAGTTCAGGGCGTTTACAATATCAAATCGGGGGCAGTAATGAACTGCCTCCATCCATGCTGGCTTCTCAAGTCGGGGAAGGCATGAAGGCTTCCTTCAGTACTCCTCCACCTAAGAATAAAGTGCCTTCGGAAGAGATCGCTTGGGTACGCATGAACGTGCAAAAGGTTTACAATCCAGTGACAAAGCAATACGTAAACGCGATGACCACCCCCGTAGAGGAAATGGCCAAGTTGTTGCAAAACCCGAAGATCCGGGAAAGTCTAGGCCTCCCTGCTTTGCAAACCACTTCTTAAGCTAAAAAGCACAGGATTTAAAAACCTCTCTTGAGCCTTATTCTAGATTGCCTCCGTAGTTTAGTAGCTATAACGGCTGCCTTGTAATGACGAAGACCCCAAGTCTTCGACATGCCAGAAACCCAAGGTTTCTGAGCAGGAAGAGAGCAGCAGGTCGAGGGTGCGAATCCCTCCGGAGGCTTTGCAGTTGAAGCGGATGAAAGGGGAAAGATTTATATAGTCTTTCCTCTATCTCAGCTTAGATGGCAGTTCAGATAATTGACATTCACAACTTCAAGCAGCGAGAAAAATCAGCTTGGAGAATGTTGGATAAGGCAGAGATTTCTGAGTACAACAAGACGCTGATTAAGGAGTTTATCGAGGAGATTCACCTGCAGGTTAAGTTAAGTCTTCCGAGGCGTACAAAGCTTATTTGGACATTGAAGGAACTGGCAGTGAAGTTAAAGAAAGACTTTGACAAACCCACCAATAAAGACATCCAAAGGCTCATTGCAGGGATTCAGGATAACGAAGCGTACAGTGCTTGGACGATTTCAGATTACTTGAAGATTACCAAGCGATTCTACAAATGGTTGATACCTAAGAAAGGATTGGAATTAGAGGTATCTTGGATTCGTGGAAGGCTAAAAGAGAAGGATATGCCTCGCTTAAAGCGCAGTGAAATGCTTACCGAAGAGGAAGCTCGTTTAATGATCGAATGTGCTGGAGGTACCCGCAATAAAGCAATTCTTTCTGTTCTCTGGGATGCTGGATGTCGCATTGGCGAGCTTGGAAGCATGACTATAGGAAGTGTGCATTTTGAAGATCAAGGTACTGTCGTTGACTTTGTGGGCAAGACTGGCAAAAGAAGCGCTTTCTTGATTGAATGCACACCTTACTTGCAGAATTGGTTGAATGCTCATCCGATGAAGAACAACCCGAGCGCACCGCTTTGGATAAGCAGGAACCAAGATCCTAAATATCGAGACAAACCCTTAGGCTATCGAATGTTATCTCAGGTCTTAGAAGAAACCGCAAAAGAGGCAGGGTTAAAGAAGAAGTTCAATCCTCATTTATTCAGGCATAGCCGTGCATTATGGTGTGTGCAGAATGGTTGGAACAACGTGGAAGCCAACAAGATGTTCGGATGGGGCATGTCGAGCAATATGTACAATTACTACGTTACCTTAGGCACAGAGGATTTGGCTGAAAAGATGAAGAGCTGCTATGGATTGCCAAGTAAGAAAGACAAAGGCATAGACGAGCGAAAGCCCAAAACATGCCCTCGCTGCGATGCCTTGAATGATAAGTCATTCCGATGCTGCTTCAAGTGTGGGTTCATCCTCGACATTGAAAGTGCCCGAAAAGTCATGAAAATGAAAGAGATGGAAGACAAGCTGCACAACGAGGTGTTCAGTCGCAATCTTGGACAAGTTAAACCACAGACTGAAGAAGAACTCAAAGACACGCTATTCAATGTTATCAAGGAAGATCCAAAGCTTTTGGATAAGTTGAGGGGAATTCTTTCTTAAAGAAAATCTACCACCACCAAACGAGATCCCACCATTCGGATAGATTAAATTTCCATGTCTGAATATCGGGCTGTATACGTTCTGATTCTTTTCCTGTTTCATCTATAACTTTATTCATTTCGTTGATATACTGATTAAACTGCTCGTTTCCTTCAGGCAATCGAGTAATTCGAGATGCAAACGCAGTATGCTCTTGTTTCAATAAACTCGCTAAGGAACATTTAACAGAAAGAAAATCTCTGCAATTAGTTTTAATCTTTTTCTTAAATTCTTCTGTTGAATTTTGAGCATGTGAAAGAGCTGTTGTGGCTTCTTGTCTTTTATTGTTTACTCTTTGCTCTATTTTGAATGTCTCTTCAGCAGCCTTTTGGCGAAAGATTTTTTGCTTCTCCGGAATTGAAAATGCTTGAAGCTGCGAGAGACTAGCTGTGATTTTTGTAATGTCCTTGCTTGGAGAGTGTTTACCCAATATTTCCTGAAGTGTCTCCTCTATAGTTATTTCATTTATGTAAAAGTCGCTCACGTCTGTCTTAAAATTTATGGGGTCGGTCAAAAGATTTTTTTCTGAGTTCCTTGCTAAAGAGTTCAGCTTAGTGCTTAGGTCATTGTAATCTTTCGGTTTTACGGTAGAAAGAATAGCCCCGAAGAATTCGAGGTCGTATTTTTTCAATAATTGCTCAAAAAACTTAGAGGATATTATGGAGTTTAATGCTTTCTTGAAATCATTATCTTCTCTGAAAGGCTCTACACTTGCCTTTATGTTATCAAAGCTTAGAGTTAGCCCTTGGCTATTTTCTAATGCAAATTGCCTCGTCAGATCACTTATAATGCTTTGGGTCAATTTGTCTTTATCGACAACTCTTTTTCCATTACTATCTAAGACAAGGTATTCTGAGTTGTTAAATTGAGGAGTGCTAAATTTATAGATTTCAACTATCTCAGAGTTACTAAGCTGCACAGAGAGAACCTTTTTTACCATTTCAGAATAGGACTTCGCAACGAATTCCTCTGCTTTTAATTGGTTAGATCCTTGGGCAAGGGCGGCCGTGGTTGTTATAGTTATAGCAAGAAGCAGCATCAGAAGATGCATGAAAATTCTTTTCACAGGTGAATTATAAGTAGGATCTATAAAAAGATTTCTATGTTGGGGTGATATGATATCAAATATTCAGCTTCTTAGTCTTGGGTTCAAGTTCAGCTTGTGTCGTAATTCTTTTTCCACGCCTTATTTGTTTGAGCTTGAGCATACTGAGTTCTTCAAGTAATTTCGTGTACTCTCGTATAGTTCGATCGTTGGTGTTCATCTTAGTTTCAAGGGCACGTAATGAAAGGGGTTTCTCTCTGAGAATTCTAAGAATGCCTCGTATAATCTCAGCGGGCTTTCTTCTTGTCATGCCACTTACAGAGGACAATCTTTATAAATAGAAATGCCACTCCAAGGTGGCATGGGTAAGGGTTTGAGATTAGGAGTGTTATTCATTCTCACGACTATTGTTCTATCAAGTAGTGTAAGTGCAGGGTTTTGGGATTGGCTCTTCCCTACAAAAGAGGATGCTGTACAGAAGCAACAATTCGAAGACAGCCTCCGAGCACAGATCACTGAACAAGTTAAAGAGGAACTGAGTAAAGAAACACCGACCGTAGTTGTAAAATATCAGTGCAGTGATGGCTCAGTAAAGGAAAAACTTGAAGACTGCCCTATCTTGAAGGCTTCAGAACCACTGCAATGTCCAAAATGCGAGACCTGCAATGCAGAACTCCAACAAGACCTTATCGAAAATAAAGAACAGAAAAACAGCACACAGAACCAAAGCCTCAGAAAGAATTGCAGAGAATTAGATGGATACATCTGCCAAGTAGAGGATAATTGCGCTACAGAATGGTTAGACAGTACAGACTCTTATTGCTGCAAATATCACTGCAACTGTGAATCAAACGATCTGAACGAATGCAAAAATGACCTACCCCTACCTGAACTTAATATACAAAAAATAGACAAAACCCGAGACCAACTACGATCAGAAGAAGATCAACTAAGGCAAAAAGGTGAGGAAGAAATAAAACCTGTAACAGATGAAATGCAAAGTCTAAGTTGGGGAAGCCTAAAATCAAAATATGAAAGTGAAAGAGAATGGGACTTAAGCAAAGAAAGGGAAAAATATGAAGAATTAAAAAAGAAAATAAATGATATGCAAGACTCCTTACAAGATAAAACACAACCACTAAACTACAAGCAAGGTCTTATTAGCGATTGGGAGAGATGGAAAGAAGCTAAACAAAAATATGAAAAGAAAGAAATAAGCTACAAAGATTTAAAACAGATAAAAGAAAAGATTGAGTGCAATTTTAATCATCATCAAAGTTCAGAATATGAAGAGTGGCAAAAAAGATTTTACGAAGAAAACAGGAAACGAGGTTGGCGGGTTCAAGAAATCCAATATGAAATGGCTAAAATAAGGGCTGCTAATCCTCAGTATAGTTACAACGAAACGCTTGTTGCTAAGTTAAAGGTTCTTGGAGATGAATATAGCTCAGTAAGATCTACTAAACATTTTGAGGAACAAACAGAAGAGTCAAGAGCGCTGTACGAAAAACATTGTGGACATCTATCTTCAGCATCTTGAGGCAACATTTAAGCTTAAAATTGGCTTTGTTTGGCAAAAAAAGAAAGAAATCTACGGTAGGACTATGGAGAATCTACAGTGTTTTGTTCCAAGTTGATGTCCATGTAAAGGCTTTTGCTTCTTCCGGCTCTCACGCTTTGAAGGCGTTCAAGTTCGTGCAATGATTTATAGAGTTGGCGTTCAACAGTTGTTTCATAGCGTAAAGTGGTTTCAAAGTCTGAAGGGACGAGATTGGTTATTTGGGCTTTGTCGATGTCGTCAATTCCGAGCGCCCACCTCTGGTGATCGTTTAAGGATAATTTTTAGATTGTT
>CAYOJS010000041.1:3697-10086 GCA_964404345.1 uncultured Methanosarcinales archaeon | reverse complement strand
GAGGAGCGTCTTAATCGCTAGTATAGCTTTTTCTACGATTCCGGACAGAGCCTTAAAAGCACAAAGTTTAAATATAATCAGTGACGGAAATGACTTAATAACCAGTTCCCGTCACTGAACGCTCAAAAAAACACGTTTTGAGCGCTCCGATGAGGGGAAAAAACCAAGTAAAAGAGGATATACTCATGGCTGATTTTAGAGGAGCAATGGCTTACCTTTCCGAGATTGGCGTAGCTGATGTCTTATTGCCCTTTATCATTGTCTTCACCATTACCTTTGCCATTCTACAAAAGATTAAAATATTTGGAGCAGACTCTAAAGAAAGTAAGAAATACAATACTATGGTTTCTTTGGTTTTAGGGCTGGCTCTTGTCATCCCCCATGTCTTAGAGGCTTATCCGGAAGGACAAGACCTTGTTGTCTGGATGAATAGCTTCTTACCTGGCGTTTCCATCTTTGCTGTTCTCATTGTAATGGTTCTATTGATTATCGGCGTCTTTGGCTATGGATTTAACATCAACAGCCCTTTTGGAGGAGTTTTAGCCTTGTTTTGTGCTTTGGTCGTTGTTTACATCTTCGGAGCCTCTGCGGGCTGGTGGGGAGTTCCCGGAACCCTTAGCTTTGTACTTGATCCGGACACGCAAGCCTTCCTTGTTATTGTACTGGTCTTTTTCCTCATCATCTACTTTGTAACCTCTGAACCCAGTAAACCCGATAAACCCGATAAACCCAATAGCTTCCTCGATAGCCTACAAAAACTCTTTGAAAAAAAGACCTAAACACCATGAACCATGGCCACGTTCCTCGACATCGGCATTCTTAAAAACTTCTCCATTGTATTTACGTGGCTCCTGATTTATGTCGTTGTCTTCGGATTATTGGAATGGAAAAGCCCTTTTGGAAAAGACAAAAAGGGATTTAACGTTATGGTGGCGTTTGCGATTGCCTTCCTCGGCGTCATCTCCACCTCTGCGCGGTATTTCATTGAATTTGTTACACCCTGGTTCCTTGTTATGGCCATTGTGATCTTTTTCATCCTCTTCATTGTACGCATGTTCGGCCTCAGCGATTCGAGTGTGGAGAACATCATTAAGGACAATATGGCCCATACTTGGTTGATTGTGCTTAGTATCTTCATCGTGTTGATGGCTCTAGGCGCTTCCTTTGGGCAGCAACTTTTAGAAAAAGGTACAGGAGCTCAACCGAACGGCCCTGTTCAGCCTATAGGCTCTGAGATTCCCAGCACCCCTGAGCAAGTGAGCACCATTGAACATGGGCCCAGCACTACTTCCAGCTTTGCCGAGAACGCTCTCCAAGTCTTTGTCCACCCTAAAGTGTTAGGCATGCTCTTTATCCTCCTCTTAGGAACCTTCACGATTTACTTCTTGAGTAGAAAATAAGCAACGGGCTTTATTTTTGTAAAGAAAGCGTTTTGAGTTTAGGACGATAAGTAGGTTCAGAAAAATTACACAAAAATTTCGTGAGTTTAAAGCTCCGTGCTTTAGCACGAAATTTTTGGTTCCAAAAATCCACCTGTCAAAGCGAGGAGCGTAAAGCCATGGGCTTTAGCTCTCGGATATCAGGAACTCGAGAAAAGACGAGTTCCTGGGATGAACAACTAACGTTGTTCATAGCTCCGAGCAGCGGATTTTTGTTACTCCCAAGCAACCTTTTTCTTACCCTTCGGAAGCCTTTCTTCGGCTTCTTCTTGCGGAGGTTCCATATCGATCTTTTGCCTTTTTACAGGGGCCTCTCTCTTAGTGCCCTTGAACGTATCAGCCACTCTAGACAACTCGGAAACATTCTCAGCAAAGGTCGGCAGGAACTTCGAGAAGACCTTCTCCATGGCTTTTACATCGGCACCGACATCCACGATATTTTTATCATACTCCCCAATCTTGCCCAAGATCAATTCGCGCAATTTTTCCATGTCCTCTTTTAGGCCCTTTAATTCCTGCTGGAGGGCTTCCATCTTTCCCTCAGTTTCATTCTTCCAATCTACGATTTTCGTGATATCTTTCAATAACTCGTTCCACTTCTCGTCGATGATGCTCTCGATCAACTCTTCCGGACTGGCGGCATCCCCTTGCTGCTGAGCGGGGGGCCCACCCGGATAAACGACCACTTCGTCCTGCACATTCTGAGAAATATTCGGGAAATCCTCACGCGCTCCCTCCTCAGACTGACTTAATGCGTCGAAGATCTGTGAAGAACCATACCCATCCCTTTGCAAGGCCTGGATGATCTGATTGTTATCCATCCCCTGCTGTCGCAATGCCTTTACCTGGTCAATGGGAATCGGGGGCAAAGGATCTGGCATCGATTATAACCTCTTTTTACTTTACACAAGAAAAAGGGTATTTAAATGTTCTGGATTCCATCGAGATGGAATCCTGACAATGCCAAGAACGACTAATCCATGCTTTTTAATAGGCCGTTCTTGAGCATCTTCCTCTACTGATCGAATAAACTAGACTTAGGCTCCTCGAGAACAGGTTCTTCCTTGGGTGGCTGTGAGGGCTTTTTGATTCCCAACAACGCCTGCACTTCCTCTCGTGTTACAAACTGCAAAGGCTCCCAGAACTCTAAGTACTTTTCCAACACCTTGAAATCCATTTGCTTTACTGTGTTCCTCATCTCTTCGGCTAGCTGCAATGATCGCCTAGAAACTTCGTCCAACTCCTTTTTCATGTCATCCAATGCCATCACCATTCGCTTTACTTCTTCCTTTAATTCCCTCTCCAACTCGATCATGTTCTGATCGGTGACTTGCGTTTTATGCCTCAAGTTGGTGTACCGCTCTTCCAACACCCGCAATCGAGAGCCTAATGCGGTTACGGCCTGTGAGGTAGCCGTAGAAACCTGTGCCGGGCCTTTCTTGGTCAATTCAGCTTCAGAAGGAGGCTTTGGCGCGTCTGGAAACAATTCGGGTTCAACCATTCTTCTCTTTGTGCCTTGAGGGTAAATAAAGGTTTCGAAAAGGTTCCGGAATCCTATGCTCATATTCGGAAACCTTCCGGAAAAACCTGCGAAAGGCATATAAAGAAAACTAACTTACATTTCGATATGAGACGAAGAACCTATCTCACTGATTTCGGACTTTCCACACGTACCTCTATTCCCCAAACGATTACTTATACTAGAACTATCACCCGCTACCCAGATGATGGAAAACCTACTAAGTCTAGAATTACGGAAAAGGATATGAAAGAGTTTGATCAATGGACCAGAAAATGGTTGAATCAACATGGCAAATGAACCTACTGAAACGGCTGGTTACGCCTTTGGCATCCGTGTATACGAGTACCCTGATGGTCACGTTGAGTACGAAACTGGCGATCGAAATCAAGGAGTCCTTACCGAGATTATCATCGCTCATCTTGAAGCGGTCTTGAAACGCTGGAAAACGGACTTTTACGACCAATTCGAACGAGATACGTTCGGGGTTAAGAAGGGATAAACCTTAACTTCATTTTAAATCTCTCAAATACTTCTCTAGATTTTCAGCTGTACGTAGTATTTCTTCTTTAGAAACTGTATTGATCGAATTTAAAGTTAGGAGAGTGGATGCCAATTCAGAACTTTCAACCCTACCTACTAAATCTTGCCTTCTTTGAGGGTAGCTTCCAGAGTCATGATAATCTTTAATGGCTAAGTACATGAATGCATGTTTAAACAACTTCCAGAATTCATTTCTTACCTTCTTTTCAGACCATATCACTGAATTTGCTGACCGACTAGCGAGCCTCCTTGTGATTACCTCAAGACCCTCTGAATAAATCCTTTCTGTTTGTTCCCTGGAAGGTAATTCTACTTGGTCAATCACATTCGGCCCATGTAACACTCTACTTCTGAACTTACCTGAGAAAGCAAAACTAGGTTCATGGGGCTGTCTGAACTCCTCTATTGGCAGAGGAGTAAATTGGTAAGTATCGTCAAAAGGCATTCCCCTCAACGCTTCCTTAACACATAAGGGAGTTTGGTTTCCATACTCGTCGAAGACTAATACGATATCTCTATCGCTTCTACCCACAATCCAAAGGTCTCCTACTGCAATTGAACCCACTAAAATAAGGGAAGAATATTCTTCTTCTCCCGATAGTTTATGATGCAAGCTCTGTAAGATCCCCTCATCGACATCATAGACCATGCCTTTCGGAACCGAAACGAAGTTATAAACCTACTTCCTCTACGAAACCCTTAAATACCTACTTAGTGGAAAAAGAATCATGCCGGAGGAAAAAAGCACTATTAGCGGGGACATCAGCTATGAGATCCTGCGCGAAGGAGAAGACAACACGCTCAAGCTCGAGTATGAAAACTACCCTAAAGTACCCTCTATTGAAGATGATGACTTGGTCATGGCCAAGGCTGTCGAGCTTTTGATTGAAAATCCTGGGGCGACTAAGATTGTCTTTCGACAAAAAAGAGAATATGAGTATGACTATGCCCAAACCCAGATTCTTCTCGAAATTGCCAAGCTCTATAATAAACTCATCAAGCAGACGAACCTCTTCAACTTTGACAACTTCAACAAACCCGGCGCCAAGCACGCCAAACGCATTTACGCTGAACTCCATAACCAGTTCTTGAGCTTGATTCGCAAAGACCCCGTCGGTGCGTATGTTCAACTCAAACGAGCTTTGCGTCGAGAACGCATCAATCAAGAAAAAACACCTGACGAACAAGAATACCAAGAAATCGACCGCTACTTGAAAATCATTGCCTATCTTTTGTCTGAGTTAGAGAATACAAAACTCATTACCCTCACTAAACCCTATCTGGCCGGCCTGGTCGTCGGAAACCGTGAAGTGTACCGTAAAGTCTTCACCCCCAGCATCAAGCCTGACTTCATGTTCACGAAGGTTATGGCCATGTATCCCCCTTCGGGCGTTGAACTCGCCAATTACAATGTGGGTGATACGGAAGTTGTTATTTTTGAACTTCCAGATACCATTCAATACCTGTATCACATCACACCCCCTGAGTTTAAGCTGACCGAAGAAAGGTATGAATTGCTGGATGATGCTAGAAAAATCATGGCTGAACACAAACCCGAACGGCAGGAATTCATTGATCCAGCGCGCATCCGAGAAGTCTTCTTCAACATCGGCCATGACCTGATCGATGAACTCGCCAACAACCGAAACGTAAAACTGACAGAAGATGAACTGAACAACCTGACTAAAATATTAGTCCGATACACCGTGGGCTTTGGCCTCATTGAAATTCTATTGGAAGATTCCCGCATCCAAGACATCACCATGAACAGCCCTCCTGGCCAAACGCCCTTGTTTTTGGTTCACAGCGACTTTGGAGACTGCAAGACCAATATCATTCCTAGCATTACTGATTCGGAAAGCTTTGCCACCAAATTGAGATTGGTCTCAGGAAGACCCTTAGACGAAGCAAATCCCATTCTTGACACGGAAATTGAAATCCCTGGCGTTGCCAACGCCCGCGTCGGTGTTATCTCACCCCCCCTGAACCCCTTTGGGATTGCGTATGCGTTTCGAAGACACCGAGACAAACCCTGGACTCTTCCTTTGTTCATCAAAAACAAGATGTTAACCCCTCTTGCAGCAGGGCTTATTAGTTTCATCGTGGATGGCAACCGAACCATACTTGTGGCAGGAACACGAAGCGCCGGAAAAAGCGCTCTCCTTGGTAGTTTACTCGTAGAAATCATGCGGCGCTATCGCATCATCACCATTGAAGACACTCTTGAGCTTCCTACGACTTCCCTTCGTAAATTGGGCTATAATATACAAGCCATGAAAGTCGCCAGTGCCTTATCTAAAGGAACGGCTGAAGTACCTGCTGACGAAGGCATTCGAACCACACTTCGATTGGGCGACTCGGCGCTGTTTATAGGAGAAGTAAGAAGCACAGAAGCCAAGGCTTTGTACGAAAGCATGCGCGTCGGTGCTCTGGCTAACGTTGTAGCGGGTACGATCCACGGCGACAGCCCCTACGGTGTCTTTGACCGAGTTGTCAATGACCTCGAAGTTCCTCGCACAAGCTTTAAAGCGACTGACATTATCATTGTTGCCAATCCTGTTCGTAGTGCGGATGGATTGCATCGATACCGCCGAGTGACCCAGATTACTGAGGTAAGGAAACAATGGCAAGACGATCCCCTGGTTGAAAAAGGATTTGTTGACCTGATGAAATATAATGCCAAAACGGACCAGCTGGAACCGACAGATGACTTAGTGAACGGAGAGAGCGAAATTGTAAAGGCGATTGCAGGCAATGTACGCGAATGGGCAGGCAACTGGGACGCTGTCTGGGAAAACATTTTGTTACGGGCGCAGATCAAAGAAGCCATTGTCAAAGCAGCGCATGATCTGAAAAACGATGACATCCTTGAAGCGGCGTGTGTCATC
>CAYOJS010000041.1:0-3687 GCA_964404345.1 uncultured Methanosarcinales archaeon | reverse complement strand
CATGTTCCACCGCTTTAGCGATAAAGTGAAGGAAAAACACGGCAAACTAGACCCCAAACACATCTACCAAATGTGGAATGAATGGTTTCAGGTTGAACTGAAGAAATATAGGAAATCTCAATAATTGAATGTTTTGTTTCGATTTCCTATATGCAGGAATGGCCAAAAGCCATTCCTGACGATATAAGAAATAAGCTTAAAAATACTTCCCCCACTTAAACATGGCCTACGTTTAAAAACACCTGGCTTCTCTACGGTACATGGAACGAAACCTTTGCGGGAAAGAACTGGAACTTTCTATCCGACACTATCCCTCGTTGAACTCTACTGGGGGTCGGCGAAGCAAGCTCTCAGAAAGAGAGATGTTCGAACTCTTATGGAAGGGAGTTCGCGCCCAAAACATTCCCTTTGCCATTGATGGACACACCATCCAGTTAAACGACGCCTTTAACTTAGAAGACCGGGACATCGCGCGATTCAGTTACTTCTTAGGCAATGGTAGCCGGTTTTACTTAGACAGCGGAGGCCACCCTGAACTCTGCACACCGGAATGCTTCGATGTTTCGGACGTCGTGAAATACGAGCTCGGGCTCTGTGACTTAGCAGAAGAAGCCCTGTTCCATGCCACGCGCGAACTCCACCAAGAAGGCTTCTCCGGCTCGATCGAACTGCACAAAACGAATATGGATGCTTTCGGAGATACCTGGGGATGCCACTGGAACCTTCTTTCTTACCGCAAAGTACCTGGAAAAAACGAAGCCACGCTTTTTAAAGAGGTCATGCACTTCCTCATCCCTTTCTTTGTTACTAGCCCTATCTACACGGGGGCAGGAACTTCCGTCACGAACACAGGTGAACTACGCTGGTGCATCTCCCAACGAGCCCTCTTCATGGAAGAAGAAGTCGGTACCAGCACGACCAGCAAACGTGCCCTCTTCAACGTTAAAGACGAACCCCTTGCTGACCGAGAAAAATACAGAAGACTGCACCTTATTGCACCCGATCACAACATGAACGAATTTGCTGCTTATTTAGGATTAAGCATTGCCCAGATGCTCGTACGCCTGGCTGAACGAGGGAGTGTTGAATTTACTCATGGCCTTAAATCTCAAGACACTTCTTTTTACTTATCCCTGGCCTCTTCAGAAACAGACGCCTCCCTCATCGCTCAAGAAGTCTCCAAAAATCCCAATCACTCTTTTAAATTAAGAAACGGAACTTCTGTGACTGCCCTGGAACACCAATGGGGATACTACAAGCTCCTACGCCGATACTATGAACAAGGACTTTTTAAAGACGACCCCGAGGCAGGGTACAAGCTTTCCTGCTATGAACACATCCTACAGTCCTTGCAAGACCAAACTGTGTATGCAGAACAACGTGTAGACCATCTCATCAAGAAAAAAGCCCTTGACCAATGGATGGAAGAACAACAAGAACTGCTTTCAAAAAAACATAGCAATTTCAAAAAAGTTCAGATTTACGACTGGCAAGCCCTGTACGCTTGGAGGCCTGTTCTTGAAATGCTTAAAGACCTGCGTGTCTACAAGGACCTTAAAAAAGCAAAATCAAAAACTTCAAAAGAAGTCATGGCCGTTCTACAAGCAACTCTTCAACCTGCAACCTACGCCATCCTTCAACGAAGCGTGAAATTCAGAGAGCTTCGAATGGTCTACTACCAACAAGCCTTCACTGCTTACCATGAGCTCTTAGCCAAAGATGTTTCCTACCACAGCCTAAAACGACACCCTCACCTTTGGCCTCAAGAAGAAATTGGACTCTTCCACGCACTACGAAGCCAAGGAAAAATACTTGCTACTCATGAACTACTCCCTTTCTTCTCCTCTTCTGGAGGTACGCTCGAAGAAAGCGTTGAACAAGAACTCAAACAAAGATGGAGACAACCCCCTCCTGGGAGAGCAAATCGACGAGGAGGACTGATTACCGAACAGTACCCCCTTCGTCAACGACTCTTTGCTGATTGGCATAAAGTCGTCTACCAGAACGGTTCCACCTTTAAAACTCGTACATGGACAGACCCTCTCAACCTAGACGCTTCTCCACAGTAGCATTTAAAAACCCAGCCCTCTAGAAATGCCTAAAGAGGTGGGCTTTTTGCCTAAAGAGCAGGATATCTATAAGAAATTCACAAGCCGGATGAAGCAAGAGCTTGGCGAAGACGAAGTCAGTACCATTGCGACAAGGCAATACGACGAGTTCAAAGAAGCCTACCTGCCTAAGCACCTGAGCTTTTACGAGAGTGCCTGTAATTTCGCTCAAAACCTCCTTCATCTGGCTCCGGATCCCAAGAAAGTGGATGACCTCAAAGAGGCCATTGACATTTGCCATTTAAACACGACCCCTTCTGGGGTTACGAGCTTTGCCATCCTCATCCCTGTCCTTTACATACTCCTCGGAGGATTTTTCGTCTACTTACTGCCCAGTCTCCTATCCAGTGGAGAAGGTGGCAGCCTTTTCCTGCTTTTGTTCGTCTTACTCACCGGAGCCATTGCTATCTTTCCCCTCCTCAAACTGCCTTTTTTCTTAGCCAACAGCTGGCGCATCCAAGCCAGCAACCAAATGGTCTTGTCTGTTTTCTATACTGTCACGTACATGCGTCACACGAGCAACTTGGAAGGCGCCATTCGGTTTGCAGCCGAACACCTCAATCCTCCCTTATCCTTAGACTTGAAACGCGTCATTTGGAACATTGAAACCGAAAAATACAGCAGCCTCAAGGAAAGCATGGATAATTACCTATTGACCTGGCGTAAATACAACCCTGAATTCATCGAAAGCATGCACTTGATTGAAAGCAGCCTGTATGAAGGAAGCGAAAGTCGACGATTGGACGCCCTGGATAAATCACTCAAAGTCATCCTTGAAGAAACCTATGAAAAACTCCTTCATTATGCCCACAGCCTAAAGACACCCCTTACCACACTGAACATGTTGGGCATTATACTCCCCATCCTCGGATTGGTTATTCTGCCCTTGATGGTAAGCTTTCTTCCGGATGTTCGTTACTATCACATCATGGCCATCTATGACTTAGCACTGCCCTTCAGCGTTTATTACCTGGGACGGAACATCCTCTCTAAACGACCCACTGGCTATGGAGACACGGACCTTGCGGAGCAGGACCGATACAAGAAATACGACTATGCCTTGATTAATATTGCCGGCGCTGAAATCAAGATCAGCCCTGCCGTCATCTCCTTTTTCATCTTTTTTGTCTTCTTCCTCATCGGCATCAGCCCTTTACTGATCCATGTCCTCAAACCCAACTTTGATGTTGTCATCGGAGAAGATGGCTTTTACACGATTGATACGCTTACTGATTCCCACGCTAACCACTATTTCTTGGGGTATCGCGAAGAAACCATCAATGGCGTCAATACAGGGAACATTGTCGGACCCTTTGGTCTTGGGGCGACTCTCCTCAGCCTTTTTATCCCCATTGCCATTGGCCTGAGCTTGAGCACCTATTACTCAATTCGCAGCAAAAACCTCATTTCCATCCGAGAAGCCTCCAAAAAACTCGAACTTGAATTTGCCTCTGCTTTGTTTCAGCTCGGCAACCGCCTTGCGGACGGTATTCCTGCTGAAATGGCGTTTGACAAAGTTGCCAATAGCATGGAAGGAACGCTTTCCGGAACCTTCTTCAAACTTGTCAGCACCAATATC
>CAYOJS010000040.1:2551-10139 GCA_964404345.1 uncultured Methanosarcinales archaeon | reverse complement strand
GAGAGTTAGGTTCTCTTTGGATATAAGATTAAAACGTTGCTATTCGTGATAAATGATAAAAATATAGTAGTTATCATCGGTAATGGCATTTGTAAAGCTGTTTACAAGGGCTCCTTGTATTTCAAGGTCAGAAAACGCGTGGATAATCCCTTCAGGTCGTGTCGTAATCAGGATAAGGTCTTGATCTCGATGGTTTTGTATATAGTTGCGGGCGATTCCTTTGTACTCGCCAAGGTATAAGTTCAGAGTGTGGTAGCCGCAGGTTTCATTGCTTTCGATGCAGAAAAACGAGTAGCTTCCGTAAGGTAGGATGGCGTTGGCGGGGCCTGAAGGGTATACCATGATCAGCGCCTGGTTTAAATGTCGTTCTTGGATGAATTCATGAACCTTTCCTCCATTGGAGAAAGGGTAGTGGAAGTCAAAATAACTGGCAATGGCGGCTTGGATGACGCCGCAGATCAGAATGAAGTATAAGAATCGGGTAGTGAACTTAGCATAGGCGTGTTTCTTCCTGCTTTTAGGGTTTTTGCTGATCCAAAGGGCAAAGATAAAAGAGAGGAAGATAAATCCATAATGTCGGTTGCCGCCTTCATGATAAAAGGCAAAGAAGAGCGCAAGGATCCCAAGAGTGGAGAGCAAGTAGATGAAAAAGCCATTCCAATTTTTTTCGTAATAGAGAGCTACAATAGAAAGGAGGTAGAGGAGACTGCCAAAAACAAGGGCGGGGAGGTATTTGGAGATTGAAATGGGTGAGAAGTACAGAACAAGATTGTAAACAATCTTTTCACCAAAGCGGTCCCAGAAGGGTTCGCGTGGGACAGTGATGGGGATGAAGGCAGAGACAACTGGGTCGAATAAGTCGTATAGGTGTTCAAAGGTGGGGGTTATGGGCGTAGGAGAAAAAGAGGAAGAAAATGAGGGCCTGATTTGGAGGAGTGGCATGGTCAAGATGAGAAGAGCAAGTAAGATCAAGAGCATTTTTTTGTAAGTACTGGTGCGGTACGCCCTTGTTCGAATCTCTTCATAAAGGGCATGGCCGAGCAGGATAGCCGAGATCATAAAAGCAATGACGTGTGTGTTCGCTAAGAAGAATAAGCAGAGGAAGTATCGATACGGGGAACGGTGTCGCTGGGGATAGAAGTGGGCGAGTAAAAAGAGAAGGAAGACAGAGAGGGCGTAGTTTTTTGCGATCACGTTGTACTCATACAGCAGATAATAGCCCAAAGGAAAGAGGATCTTGATGGGTTTAGAGAAGGGAGCGTAACATAAAAATAAAAAGACAGCAGCAAGGGCGAAGAGGTGGTGTAAGATCGCTTGGGTATAATAGGGGAAGCCCAGTTTAGCAAATGGGTAAAGAATCAGGGGCCAAAGCATGGGGGTTTTTTCAATGGGGGATTGTTGGAGCAGAGCAGAAAGGTTGGGGGCATCGCGTGCAATGAGCCAGTTCTGGGCTTCGTCTCGCCAGGGTTCATGATGGGTTATAAGGATAATGGAAAGAAGGATGTAGAATGCAAGAACAGTAAGGACGAAAAGAGTTTCTTTTCGATGCTTAATCATGAACAGGGTGGGGGTGGTAATTTTTTAATACTTTCCGTTCAGCATTTGACAAAAACCTTATATAGTGGCATTTCAATGGCAGAGTTAGGAATGGACGCGTATCGTCTGAGTGAAAAAGAGGTGCTGAGAGAGCTAGATTCTTCTCCCAAAGGGCTCTCCAAAGAAGCTGTTTCTAGGCGCTTGGAAGAGTATGGCTTGAACGTTCTAAAGGAAGCGCCTCGGAAGCCTTGGTGGCGCATGTTGCTCGAGGAGTTTAAGGATGTTATGGTCATCATGCTGCTCGCGGCATTACTCATTTCTCTATTGCTGGGTGAGCATACCGATGCGGTTTTTATTTTTGTGGTGGTAGTGTTAAACGCCATCATCGGGTTTATTCAGGAGTACAAGGCAGAGGAGTCTTTGCAGGCATTGAAGAATATGATTGCTCCTTCTGCAAAGGTAATTCGGGATGGCATAGTTCAGGATATCTTGGCGAAAGACCTCGTTCCAGGTGACATCTTGGTGTTGGAAGAAGGGGATAAGATTCCGGCGGATGCGCGTCTGTTGGAAGTGGTTTCGTTGGCAGTGGACGAGTCTGTATTGACGGGAGAGAGTGTGCCAGGAGTTAAAGAAATCATTACAATCGCCAAAGAAGTGGGGGTTGCGGATCAGGACAATATAGTGTTTATGGGGACGATCATCGCTCGGGGCAAGGGTCGTGCAGTCGTTACAGCTACGGGGATGAAGACAGAATTTGGCAAAATTGCTGGGTTTACGCAGCAGTTGGGGGAGGTTTCAAGTCCGTTGCAGAAAGAGTTGGCATTGTCGGGTAAATTGGTGGCAAAGGGCACGGTGTGGGTTTGTCCGTTTATGTTCTTGTTTGGGATTGCAGTGGGTAATTCGTGGATGATGATGCTGTTGTTTGCTGTTTCTTTGGTCGTCGCAGCCGTCCCGGAGAGTTTGCCGGCGATTGTTACTATCACGCTCGCCTTGGGGGTTCAGAAGATGGTGAAGAAGAACGCGATCATTCGCAGGCTCAGTTCAGTTGAAACCTTGGGCAGTACAACAGTGATTGGCTCAGATAAGACAGGTACGCTTACCAAGAACGAGATGACTGTAAAAGAGATTTGGGTGAATCGGGAAGCAGTAGAAGTGGAAGGTTCAGGATATAAACCACAAGGGGGTTTTTTGTTGAAGGGAAAGGCCTACAAAGAAGAGGAGTTAGGGTTGATGTTGAAAGGCGCTGCTTTGTGTAGTGATGCCGTGTTAACAAAGGATTTCAAGATCATAGGGGATCCGACCGAGGGGGCATTGGTGGTGGCAGCTGAGAAGTATGGGATAAGGGTGGAAGCGTTAAGAGCGTCTTCAAAAAAAGCCTTCGAGGTGCCATTTGATTCTTCGCGCAAGTTAATGTCCGTCGTGCAAAGTTTGGGTAAGAAGCAGTTTGCGTTTACAAAGGGTGCCCCCGATCGTGTGGTGGAATTGTGCAAAAAAGCGATGGTGCATGGCAAGATTGTGCCGTTCTCGGATAAATTGAAGCAGGGGATCTTAGAGCAGAACATGTTCATGGCAAAGAGGGCTTTGAGGGTGTTAGGAGTCGCCTATAAAGAGTGGCCATCCAGTAGGAAAGAATTCAAGGGGGTCGAGTCAGATATGGTATTCTTGGGTTTAATAGGTATGCTGGATCCCCCAAGGGAAGAAGTGAAGGAGGCCGTTGTGGAATGCAAGCGAGCAGGGATTCGGATTGTGGTGATTACAGGGGATCATGGAATTACGGCGAAGGCGATTGCGATGGAACTTGGGATTGCGGATGAATCCACGCGGATTGTGGCGGGGCAAGAGTTGGCTCGGTTGAGGGAGAGCGATCTAAAAAAAATACTGCAGGGGAAGGTCATTTTTGCGAGGGCGAGTCCGGAAGATAAAATGCATATTGTTTCGTGTCTGAAAGAGATGGGAGAAATAGTGGCTGTCACAGGAGACGGGGTGAACGATGCGCCGGCGTTGAAAAAGGCGGATATTGGGGTGTCTATGGGGCGTTCGGGCACGGATGTAGCGAGGGAAGCAAGTGATGTCGTGTTGGTGGATGATTCATTCGCTTCGATTGTGGCGGCTATAAAAGAGGGCCGTATAATTTACTCCAACATCAAGAAATTCATCCGTTACATTTTTTCATCCAATCTGGGGGAGCTCTTTACAGTCTTTCTGGGAATGTTGCTCTACCCCGCTTCTTTGGTGATTTCAGCCATTCAGATTTTGTGGACCAATCTAGCGACTGATGCCTTGCCTGCATTGGCTTTGGGGTTGGAACAGGGGGGGGCAGATATCATGGACCGCCCTCCAAGGGATCCCAAGAAGCGCCTGATTACGGCAAAGCATTTTTATCGTTGGTCTGGCATCGGGATGGTGATTGCTGTGTGTACGTTGGGGATCTTCTTTTTGCATGTGGAAGAGTTGGATAAGGCAAAGACCATGGCTTTTTCCGTGTTGATTTTTTGTGAGTTGGTGAACGCGTTTAATTGTCGTAGCAATAAGAAGTCCTTGTTTTCGATAGGAATTCTAGAGAATAAGTACCTATTTGTGGGGATTTTAATTTCAGTGGCCTTGCAGGTCGTAGTGGTAGAGTGGTCGTTTTTCCAGGAAGTGTTTCATACGGTTTCATTGTCATTGCTGGAATGGTTGGAAGTAGCTGTTTTCTCATTGATGGTGTTTGTGTATGAAGAGATTCGTAAATATTGGGCTAAGAAGCGCTGGGAAGCCAGTTTAGGGCAGAAGCTGACTGTGCCCAGCTGAATGTTTATAAACGGTTTTCTCTTTTCGGATTCAATATGGAACCCATCCCCAATATCCGAGCCGAAGTGAAGCCTCGTTTTGAGGAGCGTTATCGTGCATTGCTTGGGGGGGAGTATGAAAAGTTCATGTCTTATTCGTGCTCGTACATTCGAAAGGCCGTTCGGGTCAATACCTTAAAGACAACGGTGAAGGAAGTTCAGGAGCGATTGAAGGACTTGTGGCAGCTGGATCCAGTGCCGTGGTGCAAGGAAGGCTTCTGGATTACGTACAAGCAGGGCAAGCGTTTTGACATTGGCAACCTGCAAGAGCATCAATTGGGGTATATTTATGTGCAGGAAGCAGCCAGTATGATCCCTCCGGTGGTGTTAGCTCCAGAGCCTGGGGACATAGTCTTGGATATCTGCGCCGCTCCCGGAAGTAAAACATCGCAGATGGCGCAGTACATGAAGAATGAAGGCGTTCTCGTCGCCAATGATATTCAATACGCTCGTCTCAAAGCCTTAGGCATGAACTTGCAGCGTTGTGGTGTTGCCAATGCAATCATCACGCACATGCAAGGTTATGCCTTCAAAAATAAGAATGCTCGTTTCGATAAAATCTTGGTGGATGCGCCGTGCTCCGGTACCGGTACGATCCGTAAGTCATTGAAAACATTAACCATGTGGAATCCGAGCATGATCACGCGTCTCGCCGCCCAACAGTTAGCCTTGCTCGAAGTGGCTTGGGGTCTCTTGAAAAATGGTGGCACGATGGTTTACTCCACCTGTACCTTAGAGCCCGAAGAGAACGAAGGCGTTGTCTCTGCCTTCTTAAAGAAGCATTCTGACGTCCAACTCGAAACCTTTGATCTTCCCATCCAACGCAGTCCTTCCGTCACCGAATTCCTAGGCGAAACCTACAACTCTGAAGTCAAGAAGTGCTTACGCATCTTCCCGCACGATAACGACACCGAAGGCTTCTTTGTGGCAAAGATACAGAAGGTTTATTAATAGGTCTATTCAAAAATACAAAAAGATGATTGAAGAAGAACCTTTGGTGAAAACAGTTGTTGATTATATACGCACCCAACCACTTATAGGTGGGATAAATGGGATGGCCATTTTAGGTGAAGGAATCGTAGCAGTTCATGATGGCACCAATGAATGGGATACTTATTTTGATGCAAAGCATTGGAATTTATCTTCAGATAGTCCATTCACACCTAAGCACGTGTTTGTGACAGGGATAGGTGGATTGGGGGTGCTTCAAGGCGCTGGGCTTGGATCAGGTGTCAGCGGTTTCGAGGGATGTATGGCTATGGCTAAGAGAAATCTGGTACCAATCGGATCCGCTAAGTTTAATCAAAGACCGATCATGGTGCAGTAGTTCTTAAAAATGGAAGCTATAAAAGAGTATCTTGAGAAGCTTAAACGATTCTCCTTTGATGAAAATGGGGGGACTTTTGTAGGTTTAACCACGAATCGTCAGATGATCGGTGTGGTAAGGGGTTTATTGACTGAGCTTCTAAGAGCTCTGCAGGCAAGTGAGGCTTCGCAAACAATACGTCAAAAGTGCGTGGAAGTATATGGTCATGTAGATCTAGTTTTTAGCTACTACGAAAATCGACATATAATGGCAGATTCAATAAGGCATCTTACTCCTCAATTAATAAACGCTGAACTTCGTTCGTTGATAAAAGTATGCGATGGTTTGCTAAAAGAAGGTGTTCAAGAAAATGCTTTATTCCGGGAAGGGGCAGAGATGCTAAACAGGATACATCAAAGATATAGGGGGGTAACAAGTATATATGACGCCTTTTTTGCCTGCGGTGAGGCGCATTTAACATTAGATGACATCCCTTACGAACCCGTATCAGGCGAAGTAGGAATTCATTACGATGCGCATGGGCTTTCAAAATTGAATGTTTTGGATCAGTTTAAGGCTCTTTGGGCTTTGCTTGAGAAAGGCATCGATCCGGGCAAGGATTTTCACACAGCGCCATTCGAGGTTCCAGATGATCGCAGGGCAGCGTTAGGAGCAGCACTAGGAACTGGAGGGGGTACAGCTTACAAGGACGGTCTTGCCGTGGTTACAGGGTATTATGGACGATTAATTAGAGTGGGGGGGATCAAGTTTGTTTTTATCAATGACATTGCACAAGATCTTATTCCCATTTTAAAAAGAGCCTTTCCAAAATATGAGATTCACAAACTTTCGGAGCAAAAACAAGTTTTAAAAGATGAATAAATTAAGAATTTACTTCCTCGCTTTTTCCAATCTTCCAGAAAGTAATGCATTCAATGATTGATCATTCACCTTAATGACTTGCCAGCGTACGCCGGGAATGTCTCCTTTGCTTCTTCCCATCTTTCCGCCAATACACTCAATTAAGACTTCGTCGTGTTCGTCTACCATCTTGGTAGCACCATCACCGGGTAGGAAGGCAGTGACTTGTTTGCCATTCTTAACAAGCTGTACGCGCACGCATTTTCGCATGGCGGAGTTGGGTTGTTTGGCTTCTCGCTGTACTTTTTCAAGGACAATACCCTTCGCTTGAGATGAACCTTCTAAGGGGTCTGATTTCTCCTTTAAGCTCTGGGTTTTTTTAACGTACCATTTATACATCCATTTACTTCGTTTGCGCCTCGCACGTAAGCGTTTGGCTGAGTTTAATCCGTTTGATTTTTTTCCCATGTTGTTTCCTTTACACAACTTTAATCTTGGTGATTGAGTAGTACTGTTTGACGGTTTCTTCGAGCCTTTTTAAGTTTTGTGCTCGGATACCAATGATGTACCCCTTGGTTTTGGTGTCCTGGACCTTGATCACAACTTCGCCGTTGTTGTCCGTTACATCATCCACATGCAACGGTTGAATCAGGCTGCGAACAAACCCGATGAGGGTGTCGGCATACTCTACGATTTGGACCTTCTTTTTAAGCATTTGCTCTAGTCGTCGCGGGTTGCTTTTGTGCTTCCCCAGGGCTTTCCCCATTTGGCCGGGCTGTACAACAATAACCAGGCGGTCGGGGTATTGGAAGCAGTCTTTGGTTTCGGCTCCGCTGAGCCGTTCAAAGAGCGCCCGCGTTTGAATGAGTTGGGTGTCGTACTTGATAGCCATGTTTACCGGAGTTGGCCTAAGAGGTTGATGGAGAAGGGCTTCTTACATAGGGTGCCTAATTCGTTGTTAGGGACGTCTAAGGGCACGATCTCGGTTTGAGTCATCTGAGCTTGTCGTTCAACGTTCTGTCTCAGGATGGGGGGGCAATTCTGGGTTAGATAAACT
>CAYOJS010000040.1:0-2541 GCA_964404345.1 uncultured Methanosarcinales archaeon | reverse complement strand
AGTTGTTTGAGTGTCTTTTCAGTGCCGATAATGGCTTTTTTGCTGTGGATGAGTTGGGTGAAGTCGATCATGGGGTTTCCTCCTTATCTTCAGGTGCTTCTTTCTTTTCAGGTGTTTCCTTTTTCTTTTCAGGTGCCGTTGCTCGGTTCATCTTAGTAACCAATCCAGGTAGTCCTGTTCCTACAGGCACAGGTTGGTTGAGCATGACATTTTCAATGACTGAGTTCAGTTCGTCTACTTCTCCAATCAGGGTGGCGTTGATAATGTGTTTGATGGGCGTCTCGAAAGAAGCTCTGGCCAACACAGAAGGTTTTTCCTTGACAACTCCGTATCTTGTTATCCCAAGCACTTCGCCGCTCATGGTCATGGTGTCTGCTACCAATAAAATGTGTCGGATGTCGATGTCAATGCCTTGGGTGTCGATGACTTTGAAGATTTCGTTGATGATGGCTTGTCGGGCTGCTTCAATGCCAAAGGTTTTTTCCATTTCAAAGATGTTGTTGCTTACGGTCTTGGTCGGATCCACAAAGGGTAGTTTCAGGACCTCTTTAAGATTTGTACCGGCCGTGATAATCAGGTATTCTTCTCCTCTTTTTACAGGCAGTACTTGTCGGATGCCTTTGATGCCGTGTACGTAGATGTCCTTAATCTTCTCCTTAAGTTTGTACAGCTGGTTCAGGTCTTGTTCGCCGCTAACCGTAACGGAAATGGTGCCTTCTTTGTTGAGTTTGAAGTTGAATCCCTTAACAGTTTTTTTGAAGCCATTGACAATGCCGTCTTCCTTGAGTTTGAGGTCTTCAAGTTTTTTCTTATTCATTTCAATGATCATTTCAGCATTGACGATGTTGATGCTGATTTCTTTGATGAGTTCTTTGAACTGAGTTTCTTTAAGGCCTTCCGCGATTTTCTTGATGTCTTGTCCTTCAGAGTACGGTTTCACGAGATGAACTTCCATCATTTCGCTGCTGATGGTTTTTCGTCCGTCTAGGATTTCAATCAGTCTGGGCAAACCGGTGGTGACGTTCATTTCAGATACGCCGGCAAAGTGGAACGTGTTGAGTGTCATTTGTGTTCCAGGTTCGCCAATGCTTTCAGCAGTAACCATGCCTACGCTCTCGCCCGGTTCAACAATGGTTTTCAAGTATTCTTGATAGACAGCTTCCAGGGCTTTTTTGGCTTTGGCCTCCGTCACGTTGGGGGGGAGAGCTTCTTGGGTCTCTTGCAGGATCTTTTCAGGCATCTTGTCTTTGTACTCTTCGAATATTTTCATGCTTTTTCACCTAGGACGTCTCGCACGATGCGTTGGACGTTGAGTTTGCCAGCTTCGCTTTTGCTGACATCAATGCTGTCTTCTCCATAGTGGAATTGGACGATTTTTTTGCTGGCGTCTCGAACCGTGTAATCATATTCGACTTTTAAGTCTTGCATGGCATTGCTTAATCGTCGATAAAGGTAGCCTGACTTGGGTGTTCGTAAGGCGGTGTCCATAAGGCTGTCTCGGCCAGTCATGCTCATGAAGAACATTTCGTGGGGTTGGAATCCTTTTTTAAATCCATTTCGGATGAAGCCTCTCGCTGCAGGGCTTAAGTCATTGCGTTTGAAGCAGCTGAGCGTTCTTTCCGCATAGCCTTTGTTGATGCGCCTTCCACGCAAAGCTTGCTGTCCGACACAGGCGGCCATTTGAGCGAGGTTGATGATGTTTCCTCTGGATCCAGATTCAACCATAACACGCATATGGGCTTGTCGGTCGCTTCGTTGTTGTACGACGCGGCCTGTGTCGTTTCGTGCTTTGTTGAGTCGTTCGAGGATGCGGAGTTCGAGGGTTTCTTCCAAGGTGCGCCCGGGAATAGGTTCCAAATCGCCTTGTCGGTATTTTAGGATGAGTTTCTCAACATCTTGTTCAGCTTCAACAATGAGGTTTTCGATTTCTTGTTTGGCTTCAGGATTTAGGTCGATGTCACTTAGCTTGGCTGTAAAGCCGTATCGGCTGTTGACTTCCGCACCAAGGTTAGTGATGAGGCCTAAAATTTTAGCTGTAATGTTTTTGCCGTATTTTTGGTGGATATTCCTTAATAGTAAACCGCTGCCAGCTCCTAGGTTGGCGCTGTCCAATACGCCTGAAATCAGTCGGCCGTTTTCAATGCGGACAAGGTCTTCAGGGTCTGTGCTTCCTTTCTTGTAGCTTTTGCTGAAGCCTTGGAAGTTGAAGTCTTCGGGCAAGATGCAGGCAAAGAGGTCTTTGCCATTCACAAAGTCTCCCGGGGGAAGTCGGTTGAAGTCTTTTATGCCCACACTAGCGAGGAGGTCTAGGGCTTCACTGCGAGGCAACGTCATATATTTGGTAAGTAGGTAATTGCCTGAAATACCGTCTTGCAGGCAAGCAATGATGTTTAAGCCGTAACGGGGGCTGATGATCTGGGTTTGGACTTCCATGAGCAGCTCTGCTTCCGCCCTTGCTTCTTCGGTTTGAGGAATGTGTAGGTTCATTTCGTCTCCGTCGAAGTCGGCATTGTAGGGCTCACAAACCGTTGGGTTCAATCG
>CAYOJS010000039.1:5984-10226 GCA_964404345.1 uncultured Methanosarcinales archaeon | reverse complement strand
AACTGGATATAAAAGGGCGGGGCATTGCCGATATAAAAATGAAAGAAAAACTCTTCCCCAAAATAAAGAACCTCCTCGAAAATAAATTTGAGATCCGGTATTTGCCTCATGTAGAAAGCCATGCCACTTCTACAGCGATAACTCCACAGATGGTGGCAATTAGCTGCTTGGCTGAAGAAATCCCCTTGGTGGTCATTATAAAAGAAAAGTCAATGGCTAAAACGTATAAGAATTATTTCGAGTGCTTGTGGGATAGGGCTTTGGTGTAAGCTCCATATAGAAACCTTTAAATAAAACACAGCCTTACTGTTTATATGAAGATTTTACACTCTTTTTTCAGTATTCTTGACCGATTCTGCTCTTTTAAGCACGTCTTGGCGCATTGTGACATTCCCTGTGGCATTTACGATCCGCACTTGGCACAAGTGGCGGCACACACAGTTTATCGGATGATGACTCTGATTCGAGACGCTAAAGTTCCTATGGCGGATACGCCTTCTGCAGATCGAGCGCAATATGTGCATGGCATTTCACGATATGCAGCGACGAAAGAAGAACACGCTGAGATCTGCAAGAAAGAACTCCGCATACTTTTGGGAGACTTCTTCAAACCTGAACACCTTGCTACTTTCCCTGAATTGCACGACACCTTCTGGAAGGCCATGAAGCTGGCCGGCAAAGCACGACAAGAGACGCATGTCGAGACAGGCAAAGAGTTGATTGCAGCCGTGAATAAGATTGCCGAGATGTACTGGAAGGCTAAAGGCATTGCTACGAAAACCGTAAAGGCCCCCTATCCCACCGAAGAACCCTTTGTTGTGCCGGATCTGAAATAAATATGGGACCGATTGGATTCTATAAAGTAACTGGCAGAAGCATGGAACCCTCTTACTCGGAAGGAGACTATTTGATTGTCAACCGGTTGGCTTTTTTTTTGCGTTCGCCAAGAAAAGGAGAAGTGGTATTGCTGGAAGACCCCCGCACCGGAAAAGCTATTCTGAAACGTGTTCGAGATGTAAAAAAACAACTATATTATTTGCTTGGAGACAACAAACACTACAGTACAGACAGTCGTACGTTTGGATGGGTTTCTTCTGAAAAAATTATAGGAACCGTCCTTTGGCACATTCGTTCTCACGCAAAATGAAGATACGGTGCATACAACTCTCTAGGCAAGAGCGTTAGGGCTTGCTCGATCTGTTCTGAGGGAAGGGATTGTTTCTTAATATGCTGGTATAACTCTTGGGTTTTCTTAAGAATGGGGGTGTAGATGGCAGCGTCTTCCTTGGATAACCACTTATGATGCTCCCCTAGCTTTTTATGATGCTCTCCGACTTTAGCATATAATTGAGCCTTTTCCTCCCGCAAGTGCTTCCTTAACTTTTTCTCAATACGATCCAAACTATGCTCGGGATGAAGGCTTTCCATGCTCATATGACCATGCACTTTTGTATGAACTGTACGAATTAAATCATGCTTGACCTTACGCACCTCAAACCTTGCCGCGTGCTGATGCAGCTCTGCCTTTATAGGGTCTTTTTCTTTATACCAACCCTCTGCGTTTTTCTCCCCTATCTCGACTAGCTTTCGTTGAGCCTCTTCGAGCAAAAGATCCAATTCTTCGTCCATCATCTTGTTCAAGGCATGGAGGCCCTGCAAGTTCTCGATCTGCCCATGAAGCAACGCTTGCATCTCCTGATTCATCCCTCTCCTCTTAGCTTAAGGGTTTTTAAATCTTGTTTATAGCCAAGCTTAATAAAACCGCTTTACCCCCTAAGAGTATGTCTCGCGTTAAAACCCCTAAAAAACTGCACGACATTGAGTCGTTTCAGTATACTGAAGAAGACCGACGGTTTGCGACTCCTCAAGTCGTGGCGGAGTACCGCGCCGAGCGACTTCGTTGTGAAGCCATTGCTGATCTTGGGTGTGGAGTGGGATTTCAAACGATGGCCTTTGCCAAGACCTGCAAGAAGATATTTGCCGTTGAAAAAGACGAGCGCAAGCTGGATTATGCGAAGAAAAACGCTGTAAGCCTTGGTTTAAGCAATATTACCTTCATCCATGGCGATGCCCTTGATCCTTTGATCGTGAGTCAACTTAAAGAATGCCAAGTCATTTTCTGCGATACGGAACGACCTCCTCAAGAAGCTGAACGGACGCTTCAAAACATCCAACCCAACCCTGAATTGATCGTGCAGACGTACTCTACCAGCACACCTAATCTTGCCATCGAAGTACCACCGCACTTGAAAGACATTCCCTTTGACTCTGAGCGGGAATATTTATCTGTGAACGGGAAACTTAACCGCTTGACACTGTATCTTGGCAAACTGAAGCAAGCTGAACGAAGCGTTGTGCTATTGCCTGAAAAGAGCCGACTTTCCGGAAAGAGTCAGAATCCCATCGTCAGCCTCCACCCCCCACTCAAGATGGGTTATTTGTATGAAGTAAACCCCGCTACAGCTAAAGCTGAACTGATTTGTGAAATCGGGGATTATGCCTTTTTCACCTATCAAGACAAGACCTATGCGACTTCCACGGAACTCAAACCCTCCCCCTTTCTACGGGCTTATCGAATTCTAGGACGAACCCCCATCGGGCTTTCGGAGATTCACTCCGCTCTTACCAATGCCCACGCTGGAAGTGTCACGCTCCGACAAAAGATAGACCCCAAAGACTATTGGAAAGAACGCAAACGATACGAAAATGGATTAACCGGGACCAAGAAAGTGCACTTATTCATCTTTAACGAGGCACTGATCTGTGAAGAAGTTTGTGATGGATGAACTCCCAAACCAAAGGTATGAGGGATACGATGATAATCCCTAAAACAACCTTGCTGAAATTTTCTTTTACCCAAGGTATTTGACCGAAAAAATAACCCCCCAGTGTTAAGCTCAAAACCCAAGCAAGTCCTCCAATGATATTATATGCAATGAACCGCTTGTACTCCATTTTTCCAACCCCTGCCACAAATGGAGCAAAGGTGCGAACAATGGGCAAAAAACGAGCAATGATAATTGTCTTTGCTCCGTGCTTTTCATAAAACTCCTCTGTATACTTTAAATGCTCCTTGTTGATAAAACGGATCTTCTTACTGAACACCTTTCTTCCCAGATGATGTCCGATCCAGTAATTCAAAGTGTCCCCTAGAATTGCTGCTATCACCAACAAAACGAGCAATAACACGATGTTTAAGGCACCTGTTGCCGCAAATGCCCCTACGGTGAAAAGAAGAGAATCACCTGGCAAGAAAGGGGTTATGACCAGGCCGGTTTCACAAAAGATCGTCACAAACAACAACAGGTAAACCCATAAACCATAATGCTGAAACAACCAGATCAAGTGCGTATCTAAATGTAGGATCAAGTCAACAAAACCCATTAACCATTTCATCTCCTTAAGCGCCCAGAAAACCTTTATTAATGTTTGTTTTTACACCTCTCCTATAAGTTGTATATACTTTCTTCCACGGTAGAAATAGAAACCCTTATTAATCTGTATTCCTAAAGAACTTGTATGGAAACATATATCCGCACCTTCATCAAGAGCATCACCTTTCGAGTCTTAGCCACCATTACCACGGTTGCTTTGGTGTTTTATTTCACCGGAAATGTTGCTATTGCAGGTACCATCGGCGGCATTGACGCAGTATCTAAATTCGGACTGTACTACTTTCATGAGCGTGCCTGGGATCGATGCTTATGGGGAACCAGCAAGCGATAGAACCCTCTGAATTAGAGTCTTTCTAGAAACCTTTTTATCTCCCACTATCTTTTAGATTTCGATGGTACGCATTGTTGTCGCTGGTTGTAGTTATGGAGGACTTAAGACCTTGCTTACTTTACGCAAACTCTTCCCCAGCGCCGAGCTTGTGGGCATTGATCCAAACCCTTATCATGTTAATATTACAGGCTTTCCCCGTTGCTTTGCCGGAGAGACGGATTCCAAAGAACTCTTATTCCCCCTCAGAGAATTTCTTAGCAAGCGACGCATTGAATTTCTACAAGAAGAAGTCACCGGTTTGAGCCCCCACAGTAAGCACTTGTATACAGCGAACCGTAGGATGGATTATGACTACTCAGTATTGGCTTTCGGAGCCAGCCACAAAGAAATACCCAACCCATCCCCCTGACTTTTCAGCCCCTACAACCTTCAAGAACTCAAAGCCATGCGAAGCTATATCGAGAAGCATATTTACCAAGGAAAACCCATCCATGCCGTTATCGTTGGGGCGGGCCT
>CAYOJS010000039.1:0-5974 GCA_964404345.1 uncultured Methanosarcinales archaeon | reverse complement strand
GAATTGGGATGCGCCCCTGCCGAATACCTGAAAGACAAGGGAACTGTCACCCTTCTCGACTGCAACTCGGTTATTTTAAACGGATACAGCGACAAGATCCGAAACTATGTACTCCAACAACTCAACCAAAAAAAGATTCAGATACGGACAGGAGTTTCCGTTGAAAAGATACAACACTCCGTTATCAATCTAGATAAAGGCAAGATACCTTATACTGTGGTGCTGCTCTTTGCCGGTGTTTGCAATTCTCCCCTTGTCTCAAAACTCGGATTGGATTTCAATGAAAAAGGCATTTTGGTTCATCATACCCTTCAAACCTTGAAGTACCCCAATGTATTTGTCGTCGGAGATGCCGTCAGCCTTGCTGCTCCGAGTGCACAACCCATCAAACGAGCCACCAGTGCACTTCTTCAAGGACCGATCGCTGCCAAGAACATCCTCCGCCACTATGAAAAAGAACCTCTTGAACGGTACGAAGTCAATGAGATGCCCCTGGGCGTTTACTTAGGCCACCATAAAGGACTGGTCTACTATAAAGAGTGGATGTACATCGGCTGGTTTGCCTGGTGGAGCAAGAAATTTAGAGAGATGCACTACCTATGAAGATATTATTCTCCACCCTAGCAAAACCACTGTAAGACCCATGATGGTGATCGTGCACAGATACATATACTTATTGTTAACTCTGTAAAGTGCATATCGGCCCATCCACACTCCCAATACAATAACGGGGGAGAGATATAGAACAGGTACAAGACTTGTAACTGGCAACTGGTTCGTAAACAGGCGGATGAGCGTTGCGATCAGAAAATTTGAGCCCCCCATAAGGGCTGTTGTACCATGCACTTCCACCAAAGAAAGACGCTTGGCATAAAGATAATTGTTTCTGAGATCACTGCCCGCTAAGCCTGCTCCCTGAAGAAAACCTGAAAAAAGCCCAACTACTGACGAAGATACTACATTTTTCTTGACCCTTTTTTTCTTCCCAAATAAAGTTTTTAATGCATCAACGAAGAAATAGCTGACAAAACAAAATACAATTATAAGCAAAATATTCGATTGAATGGTGACGAGTGAAAACGCAGCTAAAGACGCTCCAATGATCGACAAAGGCCATAACTCTTTAACATACGACCAACGAATATGCTCTCTAAACAGATAGATCCTTACCACACATGTCAAGAGAAAATAAAAAGTAGCCAATCCAATTGCTGTATGAGCATCTGTGATCACAGCAAGCCAAGGCGTTACTGTTGCTGACCCTGAGATAGGAATTATGATATTTATAAAAGAATAAAAAAGAAAGATGAAGTAAACCCCTATATGTTGTATCATCCCTTTTACCCCTGTTTAAGCCCTTTTAAAGATTGTGCCATTGCTTTAGAACCGAGTCCCTCGTTTTGCATCTTAGCCTCTTAATCCCAAACTTTTTTATACTCGGTCATGCAAAATATCTCCTAAAGAGAGGTCCTCTGCAACTTCGATTGCTGGGTCCTCTTTTTTTGCAAAAAAGAGGTGAGTTATGACTGACCAGACAATAGGCCAATTCTCCGTCCACTACCTCTCTATTCTTGATTCGGATGGCAATGTAGACCCAGGAATGATGCCTGCCCTATCGGATGATGACATTCGTACCATGTACTGGTACATGAACCTCTCCCGTATCTTTAACACAAAAATGCTCAACTTCCAAAAACAAGGCCGTCTCGGAACTCTTGCCAGCGTGCGCGGCCAAGAAGGCGCTGAAGTTGCCTCGATCTATGCCCTCAAAGACCAACCCAATGTATGGATTGTCCCCAGTTTCCGTGAAACCGCTTCTATGATCACTTACGGCTTCCCCATGGACCAGATCCTTCGTTATTGGGGAGGGTATGAAGAAGGAAACCGCAATCCCTCTCTTAAGATTTTGCCTATCAATATTCCCATCGGAAGCCAAGTCGGCCACGCTCACGGCATTGCACACGCCATGAACATCAAAGGCGAGAAAGGCGTTGTCATCGTATACTTTGGCGATGGCGCCACCAGTGAAGGTGAAACTCTTGAAGCCCTCAACTTCGCAGGTGTCTTCAAAACGCCTGCAATTTTTTTCTGCCAAAACAACCAATACGCCATCTCAGTTCCTAGAAAAAGACAAACCGCTGCAGGAACCCTCGCCCAAAAAGCCATTGCAGACGGGTTTGACGGAGTCCAAGTCGATGGAAACGATGTCTTTGCCGTATACAAAGCAGTGCGTGCTGCTGCAGAAAAAGCCTTAACCGGGAAAGGACCCACCTTTATTGAAGCGGTAACCTACCGAATTGACAACCACACCACAGCTGACGACTGGCACAAGTACCGCTCTGAACAAGAAGTCCAAGAATGGGAGAAAAAAGACCCGATTACTCGACTCAAGAAATATATGGTTATCAAAGGCATCTGGAACGAAGAACACGAACAAGGCATGCTTGCGGATGCCAATCGACGCGTGGAAGAAGCTGTAAAAAAGTACGAAGCGACCCCTACTGCTCAAGTGGAAGACATTTTTGACTACCTATACGCGAAACTTCCCCCCCTTATCCAAGAACAAAAAGAACAATGGACTCGCTTTTGGAGGCAGCATGGCTGAACGCAACCTCGTTCAAGCACTCAATCAAGCCCTTTTTCTTGCTTTTGAAAAAGATCCGAATACTGTTGTATTAGGCGAAGATGTTGGAGTTGATGGAGGTGTATTCCGCGTAACCGACGGACTCCTGGCCAAATTCGGCGAGAGGCGCGTTATTGATACGAGCATCGGCGAAAGCACCATTGTAAGCAGCGCCCTCGGCATGGCCCTCAACGGACTCAAACCCATCGCCGAAATCCAATTCAGCGGATTTATTTACCCTGCCTTCCAACAAATCATCAGCCACGTCTCCCGAATGCGGAATCGGACACGCGGTGTGTTTACTATTCCTATAGTTATTCGAAGCCCCAATGGAGGAGGCGTGAATGCACTGGAACACCACAGCGAAAGCCTTGAAGCGGCCTATGCCCACATTCCAGGACTTAAAGTGGTGACTCCCAGCAACCCTTATGACGGTAAAGGACTACTCCTGGCAGCGATCAATGACCCTGACCCTGTCTTATTCTTAGAACCCATCAAACTCTACCGAGCCTTCAAACAAGAAGTTCCTGACGAATACTATGAAGTTCCTCTTGGAGTTGCTCAGATTGTACAACCTGGAAAAGACCTCACTATCATTGCTTGGGGAGCCATGGTAGCTGTTGCGCAAGATGCCGCCAGCCAAGTCCAAGCATCCTGCGAGATCATTGACTTACGCACCATCATGCCCTGGGACAAAAAGACTGTGCTTGAAAGTGTTCGAAAAACTGGACGCGCTATTGTTATTCATGAAGCCACCCGCACCTGTGGCTTTGGCGCGGAACTCGCTGCGACTATCCAAGAAGAATGCCTTGACTCTCTTCAAGCACCCATTGCTCGTGTCACTGCGCCGGATGTGATTGTTCCCTATTATCGCTCTGAACATTTTTACCGACCCAATGCTGACATGCTTATTGAAAAAATAAAAAAGGTTTTGGACTATTAACATGGCTGAATTCAGATTCCCGGATGTAGCAGAAGGCATTCATGAAGGCAAACTCATTGCTTGGAAAGTAAAAGAAGGTGATCTTGTTGAACAAGACCAAGCCCTTTGCGAAATGGAAACTGACAAATCTGTCCTTGAAATCCCCAGCCCCCAAAAAGGAGTGATTCAAAAACTTCACTATGCTTCTGGTCAGATGGTGCCGGTCGGTGAAGTGCTTGTGACCTTTACCGGAAATGAAACGCCTCAAGCTCCTGAGCAAAAACTCCCTGTCCCTAACAACACTTCTTCCACCCTTTCCTCTTCTCTGATCGCTCCCCGCATTTTACCCAAAGACCGCAAACTGGTCCGTCAACTAGGCATTGACCTGACACAGGTTCAGGGCACTGGAAAAGAGGGAAGAATCACTGAGAAAGACCTCCGGCAAACCACCGGAAAAGTGAGCACCCGAGCTCCAGTCATTGAACGTCACCCTTCTCAACTTGCTATGATTACTCCTTCCAATCGTAAACTCAGCCCTTCCCAACGCAAAAGAAGACTCGAATTCGGAAGCACTGAAGCTACCCCTACACCTTCTGCACTAGTCCCTATACGTAACTCGCTGCGCTCAACACTGACTCAAGATGTGCAACGCGTCAAAATCGGAGGCGTACGCGCTGCCATCAAGCGGCACATGGAAGAAGCCTGGAAGATACCCCACGCCAGTGTCACGATGCCCATTCTGGCTGATAAACTTATACTCCATCTTCAACAAGCCAAGCTCAACTACCCTGCTGTTAAACTCACCCTCCTTTCCTACTTTGTAAAAACCACGGCCAGTGCCCTTGAAAACTTTTCCACCTTCAACGCTTCTTTTGACGAAAACACACAGGAGATCATCCTAAAAAAACAGATCCACATCGGCATCGCCGTGGATAATGAACACGGCCTTATGGTACCCAATATCAAAGACGCCAACCAAAAAACAATCCTGCAAATCGCTACCGAGATCCAAACACTCGCTGAAAAAGCCCGAGCCAGAAAACTAAGCCCAGCTGAACTGTCCGGAGGCACCTTTACCGTGAACAACCTCGGAAGCCTCGGCATCAGCGCTGCCGCTAGCATCCTCCACCTCCCTGAACTAGCCCTCCTGGCCATCGGAAAGACGTACGAACAAACTGGGAAAGATGGATTCCATACTTATCTTCCTTTGACACTTACCTTTGACCACCGCATCCTCGATGGAGGAGATGCTGCACGATTCCTGCACTTCATCCAACAAGTCCTTGAAGACCCCCAGGTGCCTGTGGATGTGAAAACATGGTAATCGGAGAAGCCATCGGCACTACGGATGTTGCGATCATCGGTGCCGGACCGGGCGGATATGTTGCTGCCCTGCTCCTGGCACAACACGGAAAGAAAGTTACGCTCATCGACCGAGAAAGCGTTGGGGGCGTTTGCCTGCATCATGGCTGCATACCGACTAAGGCCTTGATCCGAGCAGCGGAAATGTACGAAAACCTCTATCAAGGAAAAGAAATGGGCATTTATTGCGATAATCCCCGATACGATTTCAACCAAGTCCAAAATTGGAAACGAACCGTCGTGCAAAAACTAGACCAAGGCATTCGTGCGCTTCTTGAAAAAAGAGGCGTGCAACTCATCCATGCCAATGCCTTTTTTGAAGAAAACAACAAACTCATGCTTACACCAGTCCATGAAAATGAACACCTTGAAATCAACGCGCTTGAATTCCACCACTGCATCATCGCGACCGGAAGCCGAGAGCGAGAAATTCCTGGCATCTCCATCGATCGCGATAAAGTTATCACTTCTTCTGAAGCCATCGAGTTTGTTCAACCCCCTTCCAGCATTCTGGTTATTGGTGGTGGGTATATTGGCATTGAACTCAGCCAAATGCTCTCCAAATTCGGCGTACAAATCACCTTGTTAGAGTCCCTCCCCAGCATCCTTAACCTATTAGATCCAGACATCAGTCAAGTCGTACAGCAAAAACTTGAAGCACATAAGGTTAAGGTTTACACTAACGTCCAAATCCAAAAAGTTAGTGTCGGAGAAAAAGTCAAAACCACCTTTCAATACGACAACCAAGTTCATGAAGTCGAAACAGACAAAGTCCTTGTAGCCATTGGACGCGTATCCCACACCGAAGAACTCAGACTTGAAAATACGCACGTTAAAATTGACGAGAAAGGATTCATTCGCATAAAACCCAACTATGCTACGGACGATCCACACATCTACGCCATCGGAGACGTGGTTGGAGGAGTCATGCTTGCCAACAAAGCTGCCGCAGAAGCCAAAGTGGTAACGGATGCCATCCTTGGCAAACCTGCTAAGTTTGACAACCTCATACCCTACGCCATTTTTTCAGACCCTGAAATTGCCGGTGTCGGCCTCACGGAGAAAGA